>VGKH01000024.1 GCA_016867135.1 Candidatus Omnitrophota bacterium | reverse complement strand
AGCGCTTTTTAAATCATGCATGGTTTGAATGATTTCTCTCCAAGTCTCACCCATGCCTAAAAGTATTGCCGATTTTGTCATGATTTTATGATTAATCTTTTTTATTTTCTTAAGTACATTTAAAGACTGCTCATAATCTGCCATCGGCCTAACAATTGGATAGAGTCTCTTTACCGTTTCAATATTGTGGCCGATTACAGAAGGTCCGGAATCAACGATTATTTTAAAGCTTTCTTCCTTCCCTCGGAAATCAGGAATCAACAATTCGATTTTTGTTTGAGGAGTCTGCTTTTTTATTTCTTTAACTGTCTCTGCAAAAACTCCCGTTCCCCCATCGGATAAATCATCCCTTGTCACAGAAGTAATCACAACATAATCCAAGTTAAGTTTTTTAACTGCCAAAGCGATATTGCGCGGCTCATCAGTATCAAGTCCTATAGGTTTGCCTTTTTCTACGGCGCAGAAACGGCAATTGCGCGTGCAGATATCTCCTAAAATCATAAAAGTCAAAGCGCCTTTAAAAAAACATTCGCCCATATTCGGACAATGCGCGCTGACACAAACAGTATTTAGATTAAAACTCTTTAATAAATCCAATTTCTCCCTAATTGAATTCATATCCGGAATTTCTTTTTTAAACCAGACTGGTAAAGTCTTCATCTTTTATTATCCTGAAGGAGCCTGTGTATTGAACGATCGTATGTCTTTTCGGTTTCCGCAGAAAAATAACACGCCGGAAGCTGTCCTTTCTTACGATGATAAATAACACACTCGCAGCAAATCCCTTTTCTCTCGCAAGGTTCGTATGTGCAGTTGCAATTTTCTAGATTCTTTTTTTTATTTTTGCACTCGGTCATGAATTTCTCTGGGCTCTTATACCTTTAATCCTTTTTCTGATGCGGAATTTATCCACTAAGTTTGCATAGTCGATGATAAGCTTACCGTCTAAATGGTCTATCTCATGCTGTATGGCTCTAGACAATATTTCATCGGCTTCTATTTTAATCTTCTTGTTATTCTTATCCAGCGCCTCAATAACTATATTCTTAAATCTTTTTATCCTAACAGAAATCTCGGGAAAACTAAGGCAACCCTCCTCTAACAGCTCAAAGCCTTCTTTTTTTAAAATCTTAGGATTGGCAAGCATCAATAAAGCATTGCCGTATTCGACAACTATCATTCTTTTGCTCAGGCCTATCTGGGGAGCTGCCAGGCCTACGCCGCCGGCTGTACGCATAATCGAAAGCATATCTTCAAAAAGTTTCTTTTCCTGTTCCCCTACGCTCTTTATAGCTTTGGCTTTTTTGCGCAAAATAGAATCGCCGAATATACAAATCCTGCCATCCACAATAACTCCTTATTTATTTTTTGATTCTATTTTTATCGTCGACTTTGACTAGCTTCACCTTTACAGATTTGGCTTTTTCTTCTTCAACAAAACCATAGGCGAGAATAATTACTTCATCTCCGACCTTCCCGGAAAGCGCAGCTGCCCCATAAAGACAGACCGCACCGGAATCTTTCTTTCCGGATATGGCGTAGGTTTCAATGCGTGAACCGTTATTAAGGTTTAATACCTCCACCTTTTCTCCGGGGATTATTCCTGATTCCTTAAGCAAGGCTTCATCGATCTCAATGCTGCCTTCATAGTGAATCTTGGTTTGAGTAATCCTTGCCCCAGAAATTTTTGACTTACACATTATTATTATCATCGTCCTAAAGCCTCCAATATCTTATCCGCAAATAAAGACGCTGAAGTCGGACCATTTGCAGTGATTATTTTTCCGTCAACGGCAACCGACTCTGCAACATAGACAGCGCCTTGTGTTTTTAATCTTTTTATCTCAGAAGACCAAACTGTGGCCTTTTTACCTTTTAACTCTCCGGCGTTAGCCAAAATGATAGGGGCAATGCATATAGCTGCCAAGACCTTATTCTGTTTTACAGCTTCCTTGACTATATTATGAGCGATTGGCTCATCCCAGTATTCTTGCGAACCCGCCCCTCCGACAAATATAATTACATCGTAATCTTTGACTTTAATATCGCCTATCAATAGATCTGGATTAACCCTTGAGCCCAATATCCCTCTTGCTGTACTGAGGCTCGATGAAGCGATTGTAACTTTCACGCCGTTATCCTCAAGGACTAAATGCGGAACTTTGAATTCCTCATCTCTGAATCCATTACTGGCAATAATCATTACTGCTTTTTTTGCCATACACTACCTCTTAATCAAATCATAGGCTTGTTTAGCTATCATCAATTCTTCATTGGTGGGAATAACAAGAATCTTTGGTTTTTTCTTCAGGCCCAAGAATAACCCTTGGCATACTTTATTCCTGACGATGTTTTGATTTTCACCGATACCGGCGGTAAACACAACGGCATCTAAACCGCCAAGAATCGCCGTATATGCGCCGATATACTTCCTTATACGATAGACAAATATCTCTATCGCCAACTTTGCCTTTTTATTTCCTTTTCTGTAGGCTCGAGAGAGCCTACGCATATCATTACTTATCCCGGAAACACCTATCAGGCCGCTTTTCTTATTGAGGATATATTCTGTTTTCTCCGCCGATATCTTAAGCCTGCGCTGTAAATAAGTGACGACCGCAGGATCTAAGTCTCCGCATCTTGTCCCCATTAATAGCCCTTCTAGCGGAGTAAAACCCATACTTGTATCAATTGATTTTCCTCGCCTTACAGCGGTTATGCTGCAGCCGTTTCCCAAATGACAAGTAATTAGTCTCAATTTGTTTAAGGACTTGCCCAATTTATTCGCCGCCTCATGCGCCACATATTCATGGCTTGTTCCGTGAAAACCGTATTTACGGATACCAAATCTTTTATAATATCCATAAGGCAATCCGTATATGTATGCAAAGTCGGGCAGGCTATGATGAAAAGCAGTATCAAAGACCGCGACCTGCGGAATATCCTTGATAAATTTCCTGCAGGCCTGTATGCCTTCCAAATTAGCCGGATTATGCAACGGTGCTAATTTAGAACAACGTTTGATCTTTGAGATTACACGCTTATCGATTAATATCGGTTGTCTAAATTCTTCCGCCCCATGCACCACGCGATGGCCTATAGCGCTAACAGCAGGAAGATTTTTCAAAAGCAACCGCATGCCTTCTTGATGATCTTTTATTCTTGAACCCCGCTCTCCAATATTTTCAATAAAACCTTTTTTTATAATTCTCTTGGAAGGCATGTCGAATAACTGATATTTTATTGAAGAGCTCCCTGAATTTATCGTCAATATCTTCATAAAATTATTTCTCTTTTGCCGCCCTAATGGCAGTAACTGCAACACAATCTACGATCTCCTCAACGGTACAGCCTCTAGATAAATCGCTACAAGGCTTATTTAATCCTTGAAGCAACGGCCCCAAGGCTCTTGCCTTTGCCAGTCTATTTACAAGTTTATAACCGATATTGCCCGCTTCTAAATTAGGAAATATTAGTATGTTTGCATCGCCTTTTATTATGCCATCCTTATTTTTAATATTTGCCACTTCCGGCGATATGGCGCTATCAACCTGAAGTTCTCCGTCAACTATTAAATCCGGATTCATCTCTTTTACCATCCGCGTTGCCTCTTTAACCTTATCCACCATTTCTCCATGGGCTGAACCCTTTGTGGAATAACTAAGCATTGCGACCCGCGGAGTAATCCCCAAGACAGCTTTTCCTAGCCCGGAGGTTGCCACGGCTACGCTGGCAAGTTGTTTAGCGCTGGGATCGGGTATAATTCCGCAGTCTGCAAACAAAAACACGCCATTTGCGCCAAAAGTATCGTCGGGGAGAACCATAATAAAACTACTTGAGATTGTGCCAATGCGCCTATCTACGCCAAGGCAATAAATCGCTGCCTTTGCCACGTCTGGCGTGGTATGGCTTGCGCCGGCGACAAAACCATCGGCCTCTCCGGTCCTGACTAACATGGCTGCATAATAAACCGGCATTGAAACAGTCTTAACTGCATCCTCCATAGTTATCTGCTTATGCTTACGCAATTGATAAAATTCTTCGGCGAATTTATCAATTTTATTTTTATCCAGCTTTTCCTTGTCTAAAAGGATAACTTTGGCTATTGACTCCTTCTGTATTACTTGCGCAGCAGCTCTGACGCGCTCATCTTCCGCCTCCGGAAGAACAATAGTCTTTGCTACAGATTTTGCATCCTGTCTTATTTTCTTAATGATATCTTCCATTTATATGTTCTCCAATATTTTTTCTATTTCTACAAAACTTTTGATTATCTCCCTTACCTTTTCAATTTTTTGCTTATCTTGCGGCCTTATTTTTATGGTCAAATCATGAACTTGCGAAGCAGTATTGTAAGTATCGTCTCTTGATAATATCAACGGAATACCGGATCTTCTGATTATTTCTCTTATTGCTTCGTGCGGATATATGCCGCCTGTTAAAATAATGCCCGAGATAAAAACTCCGCCTTCGTTCTTTATCTTAGCGTAGTGCTGGCTTAAAGTAGTGGTAAGGATATCTTCCCTATCTCCCGGAGTAATAATGAGACATTCATCTTTGAAATAATTTAAGGCATTATGCGGCTCCATCGCACCCACAAGGATATTAGACACCATATTATTTATATTTTCTTCTCCTGAAAGAATCTCAAAATTTGTTTCTTCCAAAATCTGCGCTACTGTAGGGGCGTTGAGCATAGGGTAAAAAGGCACAACGCCTAAGACATTAACTCCTTTTCTTGCCAGGCCTTTTCTGACGTAACTACTGATTTTATCGTATTTATCAGGCAGGACCTTGTTAACAATGACCCCCAGGAGTTCAACTCCTTCTTTTTCAAACAAGGCCTTGTTTAACATAATCTCATCGATTGGCCTTCCCACTCCTCCGGCGGAAATCAATATTACTTTGGCGCCAAGAGTTCTGGCTACCGTGGCGTTGGAATGGTCGAATACGCTACCCACACCGGCATGGCCTGTGCCTTCAATAATCATTAAATCCCTGCCCTTGGCGATATGGTCGTAAGATTCCAAAATATGATTGGTGATTTCATCTTTATTAGGGTTATCGATATATTTTTCGGTAAAGCCGCGTTCAACCGCTACCGGACTCATGTCTTTAAGGCCACATTTGACATCGCAGATTTCACAAACCCGTTCAATCAAAACCGAATCCTCGTCGACCTTTACGCCTTCTTCCTCAAGATATCTTTGTCCGATGGGTTTTATAAACCCGATTTTATTAAATTTCTCTCGTAGCGCAAAGATAAGACCTAAAGAAACTGTGGTCTTCCCGTCGTTCTGCATTGTGGCAGCAATAAATATCTTTTTAGGGTTCATAAATTATTATTTATTTCCTTTACAAGTTGCTCTTTGGTTAGAAAACCCGATTTATGCGCGGAAATATTCCCTTCTTTAAAAAATATAAGCGTAGGTACCGACATAACACCATATTTATTGGCGATTGCCTGGCCTTCTTCGATATTTATCTTAGCAAATTTTACTTTTCCGTCGTAGGACTTAGAGACCTCGTCAAATACAACGGCAAGCTTCTTACAGGGCCCACACCATTCGGCAAAGAAATCTACCAAAACCGGAAGGTCTGATTTTATAACCTCCTTTTCAAAATTCGCATCCGTCAGATGAACTATTGCCATCATTACACTCCTTACCTTTAAGAAATTGTTTATTTATTCTTACTTCTTATTTTTTCAAGAAGCAAGAAATTTTTACTACCTCGTATCAATCGATAATAAACGCTCTAAATTCACAGAAGCAATTATATATGTAATGACCATTTATATCAAGAATATTCTGGATTTAAAAAAGCCTTGGTTTCATTATCTCGCGCAGATTATCAAAGTAATATCATCGTGCTGACTGCGGTGCATAGAGAATTTCTTTACTCGATCTATTATTAATTCCGACAGCTGTTCTGCTTTCTTTGTCCCGTTCTCCGAAATTATCTTTTTGACATTCTCGCAGCCAAACTCCTGGTTATTGACATCCCGGGCATCAGTTAAACCATCGGTAAATATAACTATCTTATCGCCTGATTCAATATCAACTGGAACATTTTCGTATCCCGCTTCATCCATAATCCCTAAAGGCATACCGGCGTTAATCTCGACTTCAGCTACGGTATTAGTCTTTTTTCTGTATAATAACAATGGGGAATGCCCGGCAGAAGATACGTATACTTTGTTCTGGGTGGTATCGACGATTATGTACATAGCAGTGACAAACCTGGCAGAGGTCTTACCGCAAAGCTCTTTATTGATTAAAGCCAGGACTTTCGCGCAATCTGCGTATTGGCGCGCGAATATCCTAAAAAAAGAAATCGTCTGAGCCATAATCAATGACGCCGGCACACCTTTCCCCGAAACATCAGCGATAAATAGTCCCAGCCTCCTATCGTCTATCTTAACAAAATCATAGAGGTCGCCAGCGACAAACTTCGCCGGTAGCATAAAAGAAGAAATGCCTAGACCGGAAAATTCTTTTAACTCAGACGGTAAGAAGCTCTTCTGGATAGCGCGCGCGATATCCAGCTCCTGCTCGAGAAGCTCTCTTTTTTTGGTCTCAGCAAAAAACCTATAAGCGGAAACAACAATGTAATTTACCAAAATGATGAATAATGGAAGAAATAAATCTATCCATAGGCCAAAAATAATAAATACCGCTACAGATAAAGAAAAATAAGCGGTCGCAAAAACTAAGCTTCCCAGAAAAGATTTTAGGGGTTTAAGCCACAGGCATATTGCCAGGCTAAAAAAGAAAACTAAAAAGGCGAAAAATATATTAAAAGGAAATCCGACGTAAGTAATGAATTCCTTATTCATTAAGCTATTGAATATGCTTGCCTGAAGTCCGACTAGAGGGTAAATATTTTCTAGAGGCACAGGCTGAAAATCAGAAGTCCCTGCTGCGGTCAGACCAATAAAACAGACCTTGCCTTTTAATTCCGATAAGTCCAAATCGGGATCCTTGCCCTCTTTTTTCTGGGCATATGATTTTAATATCTCAAAATAAGAAAAGTGCTTAAAAGACTTCTCCCACTTCTGAGGATAATTTACCAGAAAATAATTATTGCCGATTACCGGCAACGACAAGCTTCTGTCGATAACTAGCTTATTGCCTTTAATAGCAATGTTATTAGTATTAAGACCAAGCTTATCGCAGACAGCCTTAAATGCAAGTTGTGGGATTAATCTGCCTCCTTGTTTTATAAATAAGGGGACTTTTCTTACTTTTCCGTCGGAATCCAGCATTACATTTATATGCCCGATCCCTGAGGCATTTTCTGCAAGCTCACCCACTAAATCTGCGAGCACATAAGAACTATCTACGGGAAAAATATTGTCGCGGCTTTTGTCTTCTAGATAAAAAACCAAAGGCAGGTATACATTTTTTGCCTCTTGTATGCTGCGAGCGAATTCGCCATCATAGAGTGTGGGTTCGCTAAAGATGATATCAAAAACTACCATCTTTGCGCCGTATTCCCGTAAAACATCTAATAAACTCGCATGGAAATCACGCGGCAGGGGCCAGGTCCCGAGATTCTTTAGCGTATCATCGGAAATCTCAATCAAAACGATCTCCTCGGACATAGATAACGCAGGCCTTAACTTAAACCTTAAATCATAAAATGCCAGCTCGTAATTGTTAAATGGCTTGATAAGGAAAAATATCAGGATAACAAGGCAGAAAATTAACAATAGTCCTATTTTCGTAAGGATGCCGCGTAAATATGTCATAGTCTAAAAACCATGCTCCAATCCAACTGTAAATACGCTTTCTGTGTATTGTTCCAGGTCTTCATTGGTTGAATTACCCCGATAGGTATAGAAAAAAGAAAGGGTATCATTTCTATTCAACTTATACCTTAGCCCTGTATTAGCGTAAAAAACATTATCCTTCTCTTTTTTATCCCCTGTATTTATGGTGCGATCGGAATAAAGTTTGCGCAAATAACTGAAATCTCCGACAAGATTTATTTTCTCTGATAACTTATAATGCACTGACGGAGAAAGCTCGTATCCCCTATAATCATAAAAATCAATATATCTGGCGTTGGAGTTATTTTGGGAAAACTTTCCGCTACATTGGATAAATAAGGCAGGCGAAATATTTGAGCCGATAGTGTATTCTATACTACGCCTCTTATCAGTCAGAGGATTATCCCCAAGCTCGGAAATAGAATTGGAAAGAGCCTTTCTCGCCGCATGAATCTTATAGCCATATTCCAGTGCCAATTGCTGAAATGAACTGCCGCCAATACGGTTCTTTAAATAAATAAAACCTTTTGAAAAAATAAAGTCTCCGTCCGAATCTTTAGGATAGTAAAAATCGGATAAATCGCAGCCGACACCAAGTTCAAGAATACGGCTTAATCTTTTGTCTACGCCAACTCTTAAATGGTTCAAGAGATTCGATGCGCGAGGGACAGAGTTGTAATTTAGATAATCAATATCATAGTTAAAAAGAAGACGCAGCTTACTTGAGAGCGGTTTATTAAAATTGAGCGAATACAAGACTTCCTCAAAAATTGACCCCTCTCTTTCCGGGCTTAATTTAACGTTGTTATCGTATCCGCTAAAAAATGCGACTGAAGAATTCAAATTATAAGAAGGCGGCTTCTTATGTAATATCTGAAAACCAGCTAAACGCTTCTGTTTTTCCTCCTTGATTTGAGCTAAACAATTACTGTGAATTAAAAGAAAGACAATTAACGAAAAGAATGCTGACAAAAAAATATAATATTTACGCATTTCTCTCCTTTTTTTGCAATTCCGAAGCTAATATTAATACTGGCGCTCTTGGCCCCCTGGAGTAGTTGGGGTAGATGTGTTTTCTTGGCGCCTTTGCTGGCCTAATGCTTCGCGTAAATCATCCCGCTGATCTTGCCTTAAATCTCCGAGGGGATTATGACCTGAATCACTTGCGCCGGATGTTAAAGTGTCTATATAGCTGATAAAATCGCTCCATTCTTCATTATCTTCATCACTTAAATCAAATACATTGCCGAGACTGCCGCCGCCTATGTTTATGCCGCTACCGCTTAATAAATCCATTTGGCCAGTAATATCTCCCTTGGCATCAAGACCCTGGACATAAATCGTATTTTCAAAACATTTTGCGGAAGCATTTTTTCCGTTATAATCCGTTGACCATCCGGTGCCTCTAGCTCCGGCTATAGCCGCAGGCGTACGAACTTGAAACTTCTCATTCTTGGATAGACTGTTAATCAAAGAAAACACTCTTCCTTTTTGCAGAGAAATATTCCCCGGTTTTATACTGTCTATTTTAATCTGAGAATTCTGTTTAATAGTAACTATATTCTTCATCTCGTCATCAAATGCCAAAGTACAATATGAATCTCGGCCTGTTTGGATTTCTGCATCCTTACCTAACAGCATATTGATTTTTGCCTTATTCCAGTCGGCGGATAAATCCACTTTTACGCTTGCCTGCCCGCCTAAATCGACTATCTTAGCTACCTGGGCAAATGCCGAAGACGCAAAAGTAAAAAAAAACACAAAAACTAACATCGAGATCGCTTTTTTCATCGATACCCCTTTCTTGTCTTAATTGTTATTTATTTTTCTTTTTAAGAACCTTTTAGGAATGTTTTTCGATGTTATCGCTTTTATTACGGAAAAGAAAACCAATTACCTTTTTGACAAACTTGAACAACTTAATAAACAACCACGCCGTCAGGGCTAACAATAATATGATAACGATAGTGGCGACAACCGGATGTTTCACAATCATGTATAGGACAAATATCGATAAGCCATCTTCTGAGGTACTGACGACGGCGTTACTGACCGGCTCAGGAGACGCATTGATTGCTAACCGCGCGCTCGCCTTGGTCAGCTGAGTCCCTCCGGAAAGCGTCCCGCAAATCATAGCTAATGGGATTTGAGCTACCGGACCTAAATTTGAACTTGCCGCATATCCTAGAGCGGCGGCACCTATAGGCTTAATAAATGTATGGATGCTGTCCCAAATAGTATCGACGTACTTAATCTTATCAGCCAAGAATTCAACTCCGTACAAAAGTCCGGCAGCGATAAAGATCAGGGGATTGGAAATTACTTTTAAATCACCGGGAAGCCCGATCCATCCCATCTTGCCGGCAAAACCAAGAACCGCGACGGTTAGGTAAAAACGAATTCCGGAAGTCCATGAACCGCCCAAAAGTAAAGGTAGAGAACTTAACGCCTCCATCCGAATCCTTTCGTTATTCCAACACTATCACAATCTTTAAACTCTCCTATCACACGAAGAGGAATAGATAACTGGGGTCGATGGCTTAAGCAGGTTAGAAATTGTTTCTGCTCCACGCGATAGCCTGCCCCTTATCGTCTAAAAACGACCATCCTCGCTATTTACACGGACCAAGATATTTTCCTTCGATCTTGACCAGCGTATCCATGACCTTCCCTTGTGTCACTTGGCGCGTCCGGCTCTCGCCTTTCATCGTATCGCCCTTATAAGTCATTTTGCCCTTCGTCTCCATCTCAAAATCACGGTCTTTACACACAGTCTGGTAGGCCACGGTATTGCCGCGGACCGAGTGAGTTTGCTGGCAGGTCTTGGGCATCTTGGAATCAGGGACAGGGTTGGCCTCGGTCAGGCACTGGGTGACCGTCGTTGTCATGTTCCCCTGTGCATCTGTCCCGACGGATACGCCCATGCTTCCCTGCATCTTTTGCATAAGAGACCGGGCCGCCGCCGGCATATTCTGCATCTGTTTTGCCGCCTCCCTGGCCTCCTGGGCCTGAGGAGAATCCCCTTCGATCACAGTCGTCATCGTCATAGTCCACTTGCCCGGTTTAAACCCCGAAGACCCCGCCGGAGAACAGGAAACGAGAAATATCGCAGATCCCCCTAGAACAAAACCCACCATTGCCATAACCCTTGCTTTCATAAAATCTCCTTTATCGTTAAAATAATCATACCTTTAGCGCGGTAGCGTCCTGGAAGGTTTCGGCGGCTTGCCTGCAGGCGCCGTCGATCCGGCAAAAACAACATTAATGTTAACCGTTATTTCGGCCGCATTGCCGACCTTATCAAGCGCCTTGACGCGAATCGCATGCGCCCCCTGCCTGGAAACGCCAAATCTCCCAACATACTTATTGTCCTCCGAAGGAGTCCGCGCGGCCGCAACCCCCTGGCCGTTAAGATAAAACTCCACCTTGTCGATACCGGATGATATCTCGCCGGGATCAGTCGCCTCAACCTCGACAGTTACGACCGGCATAGCGCCGGAAGGAATCGTCACGGCCTGGCCCCCCGTCGGAGAAATAACCCTGACCTGCGGCGCGGTCCCGTCCACATTGATCCACACCGTCTTTTCATCACTTTTCATGACCTTATCCTGGATCTTCACGCGGATCCCCCGCCGCCCCGGCTCTTTAACCAAAACATTCCATTTCTGCAATACGGGTGATGCTACATTTAATTTTCCAGAAAAAACCGGCTGGCCGTCAAGATCGATCTTCAGATCATATCCCCCCAGGCCAAAACTCCAACGTTTAGCCGCAAGAAGATCATCCTCGATACGCAACTCGAGTTCAACATTGCTTCCTGCCTTGACCATCTGCCCCTCAACAGGCTTCCCAATAAGAACACGCGGAGCCTGACAATCCACCCAGGCCCACTCTGAGTTGGACTCATACTTTAGGCCTCGAACGGTGCCGTGCGCCTCAAATACAACCAACCCGCACCTTTGAGCATCTCCAACAGGAAACACATGCGAAAACCCACCATTAAACTTCGTCCAAACCGGAGAAGAATCGGTCCTGCCGGAATGCGCCCAGCGGGCATCTATGCGAACAGTGTCCCAACTCACTCCTGTGTAACTCGCAAATCCATCAACCTTGAACGTTTTCTGCCTTTCGCCATCAAGTATCGGACTGGAGTAACTGTCCAGCCTCAAGCGATCTGTATTAACTTCAGCTTCCGCGATGCGGACATTGACAAAAAATCCTAAAGAAAATAGTCCGACCACTAAACCCCCAAAAATCATTCTTTTGTTTTGCATATCAACTCCTGTCCTTTAATGAAAGTTAACGCTGCTTTTTTTCAAAAACAACCGAAAAAAACTAGGGCGGGTGATGAGATTCCCTAGCCTGCCCAATTATGGGGTCCCACAGGTTCCCCTGGATGAACACCAAGACTAGTATAATGCCTTTTGCTTGACCCCGCTAACGGGACCCCCTCACACGAAGAACCATCTCTTTTCTTATAAGCTTTTGTTCCAAACTTACCGTTAATCTCTTCAAAAGCTTTATTATTATAACACTCGTCTGCTATTTTTTGTAAAGTTTTATTCCATATCTCAGCGTTTTGACCTCTGTTAAAAGGTCGCCCAAATAAGCCTATTTTGAGCTTACCGATTCCTTTTTTCTTGTCGGCGATTTCGCAGATAACTGAATTAATTATTCTTGGCAAGATTGCCTGAATACGCTCCCTGTTATTTTTATTCATCATATAAAAATCTTCAAATAACTGCAGTGTCATAATATAATCATGAGCTGTCCCGGCCTGAACTTTTTCTGCCTGAATTTCAGATTTAAGCCTGTTTTCTTCCAAAGCAAGCTCGGACTCGTCTTGATTCAAGACCCCTAGCTTCTCCTTAACCACATCAATTCCTGCCATGCCTTTATCTGCAAGTATATCCACCAGATTGGCAATTTTTGTACGAATATCTTTTAGGCTTGCCTGAACCCTATCTAAATCTTCCTCCAAAATTCCTATCGTTGATGCCGTTGCTTGGTTGGCTTTTTTTACAATTTCGGCAATATTATCCGGATCCAAATGTAAGTGCCGTAACACCTCGATAATTGCATCGTCCACAGCATCTGCAGCCAAAAGATTAGCTTCCGCACAATCAATGCCATTAGTCTTAAATGCCTTCATGCACATGTAATAGGGATAATATTTACCGCCTTTGCCGGTAGCAGGTCTTGCAATCATAGTTGATCCGCAACTACTGCATTTAAGCAGGCTTTTGGCAAGGTAAACGTAATTACGATTTGAACCATTAGGGCTATGATTAGTCGCTCTATTTCTTTTAAAAATATCCTGGATAGCTTTATGAACATCCTCTGTCCTTAAAGGCTTCCAATTCCCGGGGTAAAGTTGACCATCGTGCTCCTGTTTTGCAATATAGCGAATATTCTGAAGAATACGCGATACTTGAGGCCTTGAATAGGTTTTTCCGTGTCGAGATTTATAACCTTTTTGGTGCAGAATATCAACAACCCTGCCTGTACTTTTTACTCTCAGATATAATTGATCAATAAATTCAACGTGTTTCCTATAAACGGGATCAGGCTCATAAGTAGTCTTGCCGTTAACGTCTTTACTTATCCGATAACCTAAAGGAGGCGGACCTATTGGTCGACCCTGGTTAACATGCCTAGAAACGGTTTCCAGACTATATTGCGATATGCGCTCGGCCTGCCACTGAGCAAGATTAGCGTGATTACGCATAATCATCTGCCCGTCAGGCGTTGATGTATCTATATCAAGATCCAGGCAGACAAGTGCTACCTCATTTTCGTTGAATTCAGCTGAAATATCTATATAGTCTCTTGTGTTTCTTGCTATACGATCCAGTTTTGTTACAACAACTACATCAATGAGCCTTAATTTAGCAAGTTCGAGGGCTTTGGACAACCCTCTTCTACCTTCACGCTTTGTTGCAGTCCGTCCCTTTCTCTGGCCATCCGGGCCCTCATTTTCTACGAATATATTAACAAGCTCCCATTTTTGAGGCGCGTGCAGGCTTGACTTAGACTTGACCCAATTCTTAAGAACTTCCTTCTGGTGGTCTAAGGATTCGCCTATTTTCTGCGCTTGCTTGTCTGTTGATACGCGGGCGATACCGAAAACGCGGACAGTCTTGGCATCCTTAAAGCTATAAACAGTTGTGACTTTTTTCCAAGAAATTTTTTGGGTCATATTCATCTTTTACTTTCGTATGGAGAACATTATATCATTAATCCTGATTATTGCAATCTTTTTTATTTCCATAAATATCTCTGCTGGTTTGCCGGCACGATTCAGCCCAAAGCAAAGCAAAGATTTCATTAAAGTCTTTTATTCTCTCTTCATCCGGTAAATGTGAATACGGATTGCTTGGATTAGCAAACAATTCAGGAGCAGAGCTGGCGTCAGAGATTTCGATCTTAAATGAACGAATCACTTTTCCAGTGCCCTTTTTTTGTTTTATTTTATGCGGCCCCACTTTGAATCTTCCTTTCTGAAGTATTTAATTTAATCAAACATCAAATAGCTCCAGAATTTTTATCAATTTTGTCTACACTTTTCTTCGAATAACCCAATTTTATTAACTTATTCTTGAATGCTTGCATATCCTTAGAACTGTAATAAAGTTCTAATAAAGTTTCTGTGGATAAATCCTTTAAGACTTTCTTAGCGGCTTCGATTGCTTCCGGCAATGGCTTGGATCGTAGAAGGCCTAAATCTTCCATATCGCTAAATACCCTCTTTAGAATGCTTCTTATCTTGGCAGGTTTAAAACCTCTGGTAGTAAGGTGCCTTTTTAAACCTCCTTTATCTTCAGAAAAAATCTTCTTAAAATCCTCAATTTCTTGCTTGCTTACTTTCTTACTTAAAACTTCCTTACTTACTTGTGAAACGTTTTTGTCCGAATCCGTAACAACTCGTATCGCATCGGTTGTTGGCGGAGGTTGTGGATAACTGATTTTGGCTTTGATATCCGAACGCAGTGTCTGATGTTTGTTAAAATTGGGAAAATAGCAATACCTTTCATCTTTGGTCTCATAGAGCTCAATTAAACCCCTGCCCTTGTCATCTTTTGCCCCATGAAGCTCTTTAAGGCGTTCTTCTATAGTTTTAATGGAAACATCTCTCCTAGGATAGATCTGACCTTTAATTAATGAGGAATCGGCAAATACCCTACCGGCATCATCTGTTTTAGAAAGCAGGCGATAAAAGAGATTCTCCGCTCCTTCCGAGACAGAGTTAAGGCGCTTATCAATACAAATACTCTCATCGATCATACGCTTGCCTGGCACAGAATCCTCCGAATATCTAATCCATATTAAAAATGGCAGACTTTAGGTCTGCCATGGCGTTTTTAATTAAGGTTATGCCTATAGAACCGTTATTATAGAATTTTTCGATTAAGTCTTTTCTTTCTGCGGAATCTTCAAAAACAAATATCGCTCTTCGGTTGTTGCCCTCAACCCGGAGAATCTTTAGGCCTTTGGCTTTTAAAAATGCAGAAAGCCAAAGGTCATTGGTAGAATAAGTAGAATTATTCATATTTTCATGCTCCTTCGCGGACTCAAGGCAACAAAAAAAGGGCTGGTCTCCCGAGTTTTGCTCGAGAAACCAGCCCAGTTATCTCCGATCTCTTTTAAGACCGAGTTTTCTGCGACTGAAAAATCACATTACCTAATTGTCATCTATCTTTATACAACAAATTTTATTTTTGTCAACTGTTTTATTTTGGAGTAATAACTGAATCTGTCTGCCCTTCCATGACAGAAGTCGTCTCCAGATAAAACTGCGAACCATTAGACTTTAAACCTACATGCAAATGGCCCTTGCGATGGCGTTTCAACATGCGCCATTTTTCAATTATCTCTTTCTCATCTAGGGTTATTTCCTCTTTATACATAGGCCAATATCCAGCTGTTTACTTAATCCCCAAAACCATCTGTTTTGCTGCATGCTAACCAATGTGCGGTTTTGCTACATAATGTGGCAATTTCGCACATTATATGGTATACTTTAATTAGAACATAAGTAAACGCAAAAGGTTAAGTCGATAATAGCAAACCATTCGAAAGAATGGGGCGCAAAGC
>VGKH01000023.1 GCA_016867135.1 Candidatus Omnitrophota bacterium | reverse complement strand
TTTGTTTTTAACTTCTTGACGGCGACAGTCAATTCTTCGCCATTGGTCAAATTTAAGATTTCAGCAATTTTATTCTCGGTATCTCTTAATTCTTGCTTCAAAGCTAAGAACTTCCCGCTCTGTGGCCTGTATATAAAACTCCAGAATAAAACAAAAAACAAAAGAGCCACAACGCTTACGTATAAAATTTTCTTCTGTTCTTTAGTTATTTTTATCGGCATAGTTAATTTAATTTAAATTTTATGTTAAAAACCGCTATATCGTTACCTTCCTTGTTCTCTTTACTCACCCTAGAGATGCTCGCATCCCTAAAATATCCGGATGATTTCATCGCTGAGATGAATTCTGTCAAAATAGCGTCGGGATTCTGATTTATTGTCCTGACAAAACCATTTACTGATCCAGACATATGCTCGCTATCCATGGATAACTGAGAAAAGAATAATTCCCTGCCCGCAAGATTGCTTAATTTCTTTAGAATTATGTCTACGGGCGCCTGAGTTCTTTTGATACCGGAAATAAAATTATCTAATACACTAAGATTTCCAGATATTTCTTTGACCAAAGATAATGCGCCAAGATGAAACTTTGCATTATTTAAACTTCTAGATAAAATACCAATTCTAGCCTTGGTAAAAATAAATGACATCGCTAATAATAAAATCGCGAGAAAGACTATCCATCTAAGCGAGACTTTCTCAACATTCTCAATCCGTTGGCTGCGAAATTCGAAAGGTAACAAATTAGCTTCTCTTTCGTAATCAAAAACCAATCCTAAGTTGGCGTAGTTTTCCGATAATTCAAGCTTGTTAACTCCGGAAGATATTGCCATGCCCTCCGACAAAAAAAGATTTTCAACATCAAACCCTAATTCCTTGGCCAGAAACTTATCTAGATTAGGGATCCTTAATGCGCCCCCTGCGATTAATACCTTGTCAACCATTCCGCCGCTATATTCTGTATCGTAATAAGAAAGAGACCTTTTGATTTCTATTATAAGGCGCTCTAAAACCGGACGCATCAATGACAAGATTTGAATAAAGTTAATTTTATTTTTATAGACAGAATTCTCAAGCGGTATGCCTGTATTCGATA
The DNA here is from genome assembly GCA_016867135.1 of Candidatus Omnitrophota bacterium. Taxonomy (GTDB): domain Bacteria; phylum Omnitrophota; class Gorgyraeia; order VGKH01; family VGKH01; genus VGKH01. The sequence continues at coordinate 14,943 of VGKH01000023.1, read as the reverse complement.
ATATTTCATCTATTTCCTGAGAAGATAATTCGACTTTTCCTGTCTCGGTAGCTAAAATGCCTTTCAATGAATCTCTTAATTTATCAACAGAAACTGGCAGCTCCCTATAAAATTCTAATTTATTATTTTTATAAATTGACAGGTAGCTGCCGGAATTATCGATATTCAAGACCGCCACCGGAGCAGCGGATTTAAACTTTATGTCCTGTTCAAATATCTTAAGGTAGCCAAACGGGGCAATATTGACAGCCAGGCAATCAAGACCTGCGTTTTTAAGCAATAAAATTTGTTGTTTTATATCTTCGTCTTTAGCCGCAATGCAGATAATATCTAAAAGCCTAGATCCGTCTTCTTTGGCCGTCTTTTTTATAATTGAGTAATCTATAACTGCATTGGCGATATCAAAAGTAAAATCATCTTTAATCTGCCATTTAATCGCATCAAGGAGTTCCGAATCCGGGACCGCGGCTATCTGTATCCTTTTTATAACAACAGATTCTAAGGAAGGGTTAAGAATCGCTTTTTTGTGTTCAATCTTATTTTCTCTAATGAAATCTTTTATTGCTGCCAAAATCGACTCATCCCGTTTTTCTTTTAATAGGGGAATGCTTTTGAAGGCGTTAATCTTAAGCCCGTTTTTGACAGAAACGCTTAAAATCGTTAATTTGCTGCCAATTTCAATAACGAGGAAACTATCAACCTTCTTAGAAAATATCCTAGACAGGGCAATTGTTTGCGATTTAGTACTGGATATGAATTGTTTGATAGAAACGGCCTTCATATTTCTTTATTATAGCATAAGTAAAAACAGAACCAATTAAAAACCTTTAATTTCAACGCTTGCAGTAGTATTAAATGAACCTTCAAGCGCCCCAAAGACGCCTGTCCCACTTTTAACGTTGATACTTATGACTACGCGGCGGATAAAGGCGTAAGGATCAGTTCCGAAAATCCAATCGGCATCATTAGCTTTTTTATATGAAAAAATTACTGACGGCGTATCTTTTCCGTCGATAGTTATTGCCGGAGAAATATAGTAAGGCACTAAAGACTCTGATGACCAGGTTGCGCCACCATTGGTACTTGTACTGCGGTAGATGTGTTTATCCGACGCATTCCAGCGTAACCTGACTGAAAGCTGATCGCTAGCTGTTGGATAGCCATAAGTATACAAAAACTGTGTTGCTGAAGTACCGTTAATCACCTTGCGGGCATATCTCATACCACGAATATCCTTATTGCCTTCAATCATAGTAAAAATAAGTTCGTTTGCTATTTTCTGGACATCTAATTGCCTGGGGCTAAACACAAACATCTGGATAAAGAATATGACAGTTCCGGCTATGGAAGCACCTATAACCGCCACTAGCAAAATAACAATAATTAATTCTATTAAAGTCGCACTTTCCTTATTTTTGATATTTTTTAACATCTTCTTATCGCTATTAGATACTAAAAACCATCTCCACCGCCTGGCAGATTCTGCTCAACTGGCAGGGTTGGTATTGGTTTATTGTGAACCACAAAACCGCCGGCAACGTAGGTATGATAAGGATTGACTTCCAGGTTATAAACAAGCGTATCTGCCGAGACTTCTCTTATAGAATCAATAATCACTGATTTTCCCTCGGAATTAAAAAGATTATCACCAACTACCAAACTACCGATTTCAATCCACTTGCCGGAAGAATAAACCGGATGGTTCGGCGTAACCTTGAAATTAGCGTTTATGATAAGATATTTATCCGCTTTGTGATGGAAGAACTTGGAAACTTTATCTTCTTTAAATGAGGCTGTTTTTTCATCAAAGGCCATAATTGAATCTCCTACCTGAACCTGCTCGATAGATTTTAGGCTGCCATCGGACATAAGAATAGGCGTTCCCGCCAGTAAGCAAGGTTTATTATGCGCGACTATCCCGCCGGCAACGTAGGTATGATAAGGATTGACTTCAAAATTATAGACCAAAGCTTTTTCTTTTACTTCTTCTATGCTTCTGATGGCTTCTGGTTGCCCCAGAGAATTCAGAATATTATCTCCGACTTTAAGATTACCTATTTCAACCCACTTACCTTCATGATATACAGGATGATTAGCCGTTACTTTGAGATAATCGTTAATCAGAAGGTATCTGTCTGTATCATGAACGAAAAATTCTACTACCTTATCTTCTTTAAATTCCCCTGTTTTCTCATCGAAAGCAATAATTGCATCCCCCACCTTTACATTCTCTATAGGCTTTAGGCTGCCGTCTGACATTAAAATCGGCGTTCCCGAGAGAAAACAAGGACCTGGGATATAAATTGAACTGCCACCGCTTCCAGCGCCAAAAGGCACATTAGCCACATAGGTAACCATGCTAACTAATTGCTTGCTTAAATCTCCATGCAAGTAAATCCTAATCTGTACCTGTTTTAGAGCATTGTTTGAGCCGGGAACGTAATTTACGCTGCGGCGTAAATCATAAGGATAGCCTTGATAATTTCCAGTGATATTATCGTAGCCATCAGCCAAGGTAAGATCGGTAAAAGCCAAATTATTCACTTTTGATAATTCATCCTTGGCTAATCCTTCGGCAGCTCCTAAATCACGAGAATAAAATGTGCCGCGTATATACTCCGTTGCCATGAATCCCAAGGGGATCAAAACTAAACCTACTAATACAATCGTAATAATTATCTCGATAATAGTAAAACCTTTGATAAATCTTGTTTTGGTATTCATAAACATACCTCCTATTCCTAAAATAACTCCCTATGGCATGATATGGTTTTGCGTTTCCTCCCAGGAAGTGATTTTGTCATTCCCCGTATCGTAAGTAGCAACTATTGTTCTCCTGGCTTCAACTTTATTACCGCTTCTTACCTCGCCCGTTGCCTTGATGGAAAATTCATTGTTTCCTGCTTTTTGACTCTGTGCCAATATTACTTTTCGGCTAGAATTGTCGCTAAAGATGAAAGTAACTGTTAAGCTAAAACCTAAGGGGATGTTCCTTGAAAACTCCCAAACTTGCTGTGACAAACCGGCGAAGGATTGCCCGGCTAGAATAGTAAAATCAGTTATGTTAAGACTTGCCGGTGAAGATAAAGTACCGTTCCAAACCCAATTGCCTCCAAGCTTAACTTTCTTGATATTTCCTCCGAATGACCAACTGACCACCATATCTGTAATAGTAATGGAATCCGTACTGCTAATATTATAAATTGGTATATCGTTTATCTGTTTTCCAGAAACCTTTGGGTCAGATGCATCAACCAAAATAAAATCTGCGCTTCCCCCTCCGATATGATAATAAAGCCCTTCTTCTACGTTGACATTTTGCTGACTTGACCAGGCATCATCATCAGAATAGTCTACTATTACCCGCATAATACCAGCCTGAGCAAGATACAATGCCCTATCTTGATTAATATTGGAAATATTATACCTTAGGCTCTCGGTAACGTAAGTAACGATACCTAAAGCAATAATCGCTAATAAAACAATTATTATGATCACTTCGATTAAAACGATGCTTTTATTATTCATTTTGCTTCAGATCCTCCAAGGCTTTAAGCGCCGGAAAATAACCCTTATCGCACATAAGGGCCTTGTTATAGCAAGCACGCGCCTGCTCCAGGTCTCCTTTTTCTTTATAAACCTTGCCGAGGTTGCACCAGACATGTGGCTGATTGGGATTAACCAATAAGTTAATCCAACAATAGGCGATGGCATTGTCTGGGTCCCCCATCGCATAAAATGTTCCAGCCAGATTATTATACACCATATATCCGTCTTTGAAATTATTTATATTAGACTGCCAATAGCTCATAATATCATGATAATCGTAATTTCTTTTCATTGTCAAAAACGAATACGAACCTATGAATAAAACCAAAGCCGAGATAGCCGAAACCCTCAACATCTTTTTATGTCTCTCATTTCTATTTATAATTTCCCATACTTTTAAAAACAAAAAAGCCATAATAATAGCAAAGCCCAGAGAAGGAAGATACATATACCTCTCTGATACGATATTGCAGATAGGGATAACATTGGAATACTGAGCGTATGCGACAAAAAACCACATAATGCCGAAAGCAACAGGTTTATAATTCTTCCGGCATTTTAAAAATGCCATTATAGAAACTACGATGATAATCAAAGCGCCGAAGAAAGCAGGACTAATCATCTGGATACTAAGCGTATTATAGGCAAACGGATGAAACAACCCTCTTGCCAAGGGGAGGTATAAAATTTGAAGGTAATAGACGAAAGCCTTGGTAACCACTATCAAATAACCAAAACCCCTGAAATAGAATATCAAATGCATAAATTTATTCTTATTAAAAACAAAATAAGCGACAAACATGAACGCCATGGCAAAGATTATTAAAAGAAACAAAATTCGCAATCTTCGTAGCTGCTTATTTTGTTTGTGCTTTTCTCTGAAAAATACATCGTATAAAACAAACATAATCGGCAAGACCGCAACTGAGGTTCCGGCAAGAAAACAGAATACAAAGAATAAGACCGAAATCATTAGATTTACGATCGACTTGTCGGACTTAACATAAAATATAAACGATGCGATAAAGAATAGACTGGAAAGCGCGTAATGGCCTCCGGAAATCCAGCTGATCGCTTCCGTGTGTATGGGATGGACCGCAAAGATTAGGCTAGTTAGAAAAGATAACGCACTATTTTTAAACAAAATATTACAGAGGATAAAAATCAAGATTACGCAAAAAACATGAAGGAAAACATTGAAGACATGGAAGAAAAATGGGGAACCGGGAGAGATATTCCAGAGAAAGAGGTTAATCAATTCGATTAGACATATAGGACGAATCTTAAAATGCTGAGAAAAATAGCTTTTTACATCGCGCAATTTCTCATTGCCCACAATGACCGAATAATCATCTATCAAGAAATCTCCGGCTAAAGAATTGGCATAAAGCCCAAAACTAATCAATGCCAATAGAAAAATAGAAACTAAATCAATTTGAGATTTTGTGAATTTCATATATAGATCTGAAATTATAAATGGCTGGCTTTTCTTAAAATTCTAGATGTCAAAGAAAAGCCAGCCATCTTCTATGATAAATACAATTCTATTTTAGTATCAAACTTAGTATCAAATTTCAATTACCAGCCAGAACCTTGAGTCTCGGCTGCCGAACTCCAGATTCTTCCGGTGGCGACATCATAAATCCAGCCGGCTGCAGTATTTGCTGCCTCAGCAGTGCCTGCAATGATGGTTTTGATACCAGTATAAGGATTCTCGGGGATACTGCCAGAAGCCATAACTCCTCCGGTTGTGGCAGTCAATTGACCCAAAGTCGGCCAAGTCGCTGTTCCCGATGCCGCCTCTTTTGCGTACCAGATAGAGATGCCACTACGCAAGCCACCCAACGCGCCTTTAGTAGCCGCTACTTTAGCTTCATCTTGTAAATTGAAAAACGTAGGAATTGCAATTGCAGCCAAAATACCAAGAATGACAATTACCATAACCAACTCAACTAACGTAAAACCTTTTCTGTAAAACACTTCTACCTCCCTCCTTTTAATGACGACATAATTTACGGAGTCGTGAGACGACGTAAATTATAGGTCGGAACTTACGTTCATTAACATTCCGTAAGTTTGGTTCTCACTTACCAGTTTTCATAACCCTTAGTAGTTGTAATCACCCTGCCATGCTCTTTCGGATAGTAAATATATCTATTCATAAATGGATCCAACAAATCCCCTTTTTTATCTAAACGAAAAGGCTTTAAGAAATTATTTTTTATTATTTTACCATCTGGAGCCTTAAATGTAAACTCCTGACTAAAAAGACTGGCGAGGTCTTCCGGGAGCCTCTTTTTAATTACTCGATAAAGCTCTATCGAAGAACGGATGTTATTAAGTTCATTGCGGAGGGCTGCTTCTCTTGCATACTTTAAATGCATGCCGGCAAAAACCGCAAAAAGCCCAATTAAAACAAAAATAACTAAGCACACAACAATCAATAATTCTAATACCGTAAAAGATAATGTTTTTCTTATAATTTTCATAATTAAACCGGCTTAAAAACTCTTATCAAATTCCACATTGGCATAAATATTCCCAACGCCATAAGTAAAACCATGGCCGCTAAAACAAAAATCAGAATCGGTTCAATATAAGTAGTTAAATTCTTAATCATGTATCCTGATTCTCGGTCGTAATAATCCGCAACACTTAAAAGCAGCTCATCAACTTTACCCGACTGCTCCCCAATATAAACCATCTGAACAACTATTGGTGAGAATAAATTGCTAATCTTCATTGGTTCAGACATGCCTTTGCCCTGAACGACGCTTTTTTTGATATTCTCGATTGCGCGTGAAATAATTATATTTCCAGCCGAACCTGAAACAAGGCTTAAAACCTCTAAAATCGGGACTCCGCTTTTTAATAAGACCGCGGTGACTCTTGCGAAACGCGACATTACCAACATCTGGATAAGCGGCCCGATCACCGGAACATTTAATTTAAAATTATCCCAGACCGGCCTTCCGGTATTGGAAGCTATAAACTTACGAAACCCGATTATTAAAGCGGTAACAATAAATATAAAAATATACCAAAATTTCTGGACCACCAGATTTAACCCTATCAATATTCTCGTCGGAAGAGGTAGGGTAGCATTGAATTGGTTGTAAACTGCGGCGAAGCGCGGGATTACAAAAGTAATTACAATCAAAAATCCTAGGCACAAGACAAAAAAAGCAATCATGGGATATCTGGTGGCGCTTTTTATTCTGGCCCGAGTATCAATTTCCTGCTCAATCAATTCTGTTAAGCGGGAAAGAATCTCAACCATCAAACCCCCGCTCTCCGCGGCTTTCATCATGTTGACATAAACTTCATCAAAAACTGCCGGGTGTTTTTTTAATGCTTCTGAGAAACTTAACCCCCCTCTTATATCGCGAGATACCTCCTCGATAACAAGTTTAAAATACTGGTTTTTTACTTGTACGGAAATCGCCTCAAGGCTGGAAAGTAAAGGTACGCCGGCTTTTTGTAAAGAATAAAGTTGGCGGGTGAATGTATTTACTTCATCGAGCCCCACTCCTCTAAATTTCTTGAGAATTCTATCTGTGCTTAACTCATGAATTTCAGAGACTGAAACTGGCACATATCCCATCTCTGTGAGCTTTCTCGCAGCATCTGCCTGGTTATCCGCAACAGTACTGCCTATAACTAGCTTTGAGAATTTATCTCTTGCCTTGTATTTAAAATTGGGCATCTTTTTATGCCTCCTCTGTTACTTTCAAGACTTCCTCGATAGTTGTAATCCCCTTTTGGACTTTTTCTAAGCCGTCATCAAGCAGGACCCGCATACCGGAATCTATGGCCGCCTTCTTGATTTCATTCGCAGACTTCTTTGCCGTAATCATGTCTTTAATTTTATCGTTTATCAATAGCAGCTCGAAGATCCCTATCCTGCCCGCAAAGCCCGTTTCCTTGCATTTCATGCAACCTTTACCGCGATAGGACTCTGTCTTCTTGGTTAAGTTCAAACTTTTGATTATTTCCTGCGAAGGAGAATATTTTTCTTTGCATTTCTGGCAAATTACCCTGACCAATCTCTGAGCGAGTATTGCAATTACAGAACTCGACACCAAAAACGGCTCAACACCCATATCTAAAAGTCTAGTCAATGCGCTTGATGCGTCATTGGTATGCAGGGTAGAAAAAACAAGATGGCCGGTCAAAGATGCCCGTATGGCAATATCCGCTGTTTCTCTATCGCGGATTTCTCCCACCATAACTATATCGGGGTCTTGCCTTAGTATGCTTCTTAAGCCACTGGCAAAAGTAAGGCCTGCTTTGGGATTTACCTGAGTTTGACGAATCAAAGAGATTTCATATTCCACGGGATCCTCAATTGTAATGATATTCTTCTCCATGGTATTTATGGTAGACAAGGCAGCATAAAGTGTAGTGGTTTTTCCTGAGCCGGTCGGCCCGGTGACTAAGATTATCCCGTGGGGATGGCGTATAACCTTATCAAAATCTTTTAGTTCTTTTTCTAAGAAACCTAATTCAGCCAAACCAAGGATGACGGAAGATTTATCTAAAATCCTTAAAACGATATTTTCTCCATGCACCGTAGGAAACGAGGAAACTCTCATGTCTATATTTTTATTCTCCATTTTAAGCTGGATCCTGCCATCCTGGGGATTACGAGTCTCGGCAATATCCATTTGCGCCATTACTTTTATGCGGGAGGCCAAAGCGCTCTGTAAATGCTTTGGCAAATCCTTAATTTCGTGCAAGATTCCGTCTATTCTGTAGCGGATTCTCACCTTGTCCTCTTCCGGTTCAACATGGATGTCACTTGCCCTGTCTTTAACAGCCTGCATGATAAACATATTAACCAATTTTATTACCGGTGCTTCTTCGGCGACCTCGGCCAGACCCTTGCCTCTCTTTACCTCCAATTTATCCTTGGTCAATCCTTTTATAAGCTCATCGGTATCGCCAAACGCTCCATAATATTGGTCAATAGCCTTCTGGATCATATCTTCTGTAGATAGCACCGGCTCTATGGAATCCATTTTACTTTTTGCCCTAATCTCATCTATGGCTTCAATGTCCTGAGGATTTTCCATGGCTACGGTAAGGCTGTCTCCTACCTTAAACAAAGGCATGGCTTTATATTTTCTAGCGACCACCTCAGGGATTAGTTTTACAACCTCAGCGTCAATCAGGTAATCTGTCAAATCCATAAATGGCACACCCATTGAATCAGCAAGAACCTGGGCAATATCAACCTCGGAAATAAACCCCAGCTTCTCTAAAGCCCTCTCTACAGGAATCCCCGTTTTTTCCGCTTCGCCTTTGGCCTTATTTAATTGCTCCGGAGTAACTATCCCTTTTTTAATAAGTAAATCGATTCTACTTTCTTTTACCATAATCAAATCCTTTACTGGATAATTTCAATCTTACCGGACGCCTCTTTTCATGCTCTTCAATAAAATCTTTTATTAACCTTGATTCTTTTTTGTTTAAATTGACAAATTTAATGCCTAATCTGCTTAAGCCTTCGCCTACGGAAATGGCCGAACGGATCTCTCCTTTTATCTTTACGATTCTGTGTTTGATTTTAAACTGCAGATCTACGAGTACTCCTTGGGGCAAGAATATCTCCGAAAGCATACCGATGCCGGAAGGACTGATATCCAAAGCCCTCGCCTCTATACTTTCGATAAGAATGTTAAAACGCCCCTTTAAAGACGAATCTATCTTAAGTTCTACTTTTAATGGAATTTTTGGTTTTCTTCTCATAGTCTTTTAAGATAATTCTAGACGCGGCTCGCTTCTTCTCTCGTTTTCTTTGATGAAATTCTCAATAACTTCTAGCTTGCTTTTATCCATATCGAAAAACTGTATCCCCAGCCTGGTCAACCCGCGGCCACCGGAGACAGCCGATTTTATCTCTCCCTTTACCTCAACGGTCTTCTTATTAATATCAAATTTCAAATCGACGATTACACCTTTTGGTATAAAAAACGAACAAGATAATCCCATGCCTAAGACGCTTATGTCCAGTGCCTCGGCATCAATCTCTTCTTTTCTAATCTTAAAACGCTCACTTAAAGAAGGATCTACCCTTAGCTTTACCTTAAATGATGCCGAAAATCGTTTTGCTCTTCTTGTCTCCATTTTCTATCCGTTTGATGGTTCAGCCAGAAGATCTTTTATTTTAGCTAATAAAACTTGCGGCTCAAATGGTTTAATTATATATTCACTTGCCCCGACATCATAGCCGACTTTTTTATCCAAATCCTGACCGCGGGCAGTAAAGATTATAATAGGAATATGCTTATACTTCTCATCGAATTTAAGCATGCGGCAAACTTTATAACCATCCATCTTAGGCAACATTAAATCCAGAATAATCAAATCAGGCTTTTCTTTCCTCGCTTTTTCCAGAGCTTCCTGTCCGTCGGTGGCGACTAAGACTTCATAATCATTTTCTTCTAGCCGGAATTTCACAATCTTCACCACATCCGGCTCATCATCTACTAATAATATGCGTTTTTTCATCTTTACTTATCTTTGGCTGATTCCTTTACAATTAAATCTAGCGCTGCCTTCAAATTGCTGGAGGCGTCTGAATATGTGCTAAGCTTAGGCACAAAAGCTTTTACCCCTAATTTCTCGGTTCCAGCCATAGCTTTGGGTTCAGGATAGGCCGTAAACATTATTACCGCAATCTTTTTATTGTCTTCCCTAATTTTCTTAAGAAGCTTTACCCCGTCCATTTCAGGCATCATATAATCTAGAATAGCTATCTGGGGATCTTTGATCTTTAAATTCTCCATTGCCTCTTTAGGGCTGGAAGCAGTAATCAAATCATACCCCCAACTTTTAATCCTTTCCCCCATAAGTTTAAGAATATCTGGTTCATCATCAACTAGCAAAACTCTTAAATTTGCCATTTTTTTCTCCTTATATCTCACAAATTTATCCGATGAATTTATTTATCTTCTCTACCAACTCTTCCGGCGCAAAAGGCTTGGTGATATAATCGTCTGCCTGACATTCCTTAGCCTTTTCTTCAACTTTATGGGTGCTGGCGGTTACTATAATAATCGGTATATTTTTCGTCTCCTCTTCTGATTTTAGTTTCTTGGCTACCTCTACTCCGTCTAAAACCGGAATCCTTAAATCAAGCAAAATTAAATCAGGTTTATTATTTCTTACGGAATCAATTGCAACAATGCCGTTAGTCGCAGTCAATACTTCATAACCTAGTTTTTTTAACCTATACACAACTACTTTTAGTATATCTGCTTCATCGTCAACTACTAATATTCTTTTGCCCACGCTATACACGCCTTTCTTTTATTGGTAGAATAAAATGAAAGGTGGAGCCCTTGCCGAATTCCGACTCTACCCAAATCTTGCCTCTATGCCTCTCGATTATTTCCTTAGAAATAGATAAACCTAAACACGAACTAGCAACTTTCCTTTCATGATACTCTCCCAATTGTTGAAAACTCTGGAAAAGCTTAGGCATATCTTTATCCTTAATCCCAACGCCTGTATCTTTAATTGAAAATTCAACTATATTATTCCCCGGTTTTGTCTCAATTCTAATACTTCCCTTATCAGTATATTTGATTGCATTATTTACCAGATTATCCACTGCCTGAGTAATTTTATCCTTGTCAAAATTAACTTTTGGTAATTCCTTCGCCAAATCAAGCTCCATCTTGATATTTTTTGCCCCTGCCAATGGCTTCATAGAATCAAAACTTTCTTGAACCACCTTATTTAAATCGTTTTCTTGCATATTAAATTGCATCTTACCGGATTCCAATTTCTGAAAATCAAGGACATCATTGATAAGCCGGGCTAATCTATCAACATTTCTTTTTGCGGTCTCCAAGAAATCTTTTTGGTCGGCGTTAATTTGTCCTGCTGAACCATCTAGAACAATACCTATGCCCTCTTTTATTGCCGTAAGCGGCGTTCTTAATTCGTGAGAAACCATGGAAGCAAACTCTGATTTAATCACCAGCGCCTCTTCAATCTTCTTATTTGCCTCAGTTAAATCTTCCAGGATATTTAAGGTTGCCTCGTTAACCCTGGACAACTCTTCTGTTCGTTCTTGAACTTTCTTTTCCAGGCTATTTGAAAGAGTACGCAAACTGTCCTGTTTATCCTTGAGCACAGAAACCATATACTCAAAAGAATCGGCAAGCTGCTCAATCTCGTCATCGGTTTGAATATCTATAATATAATCCAAGTCCCCACCTGCTATTTTTTCGGTAGCTTCATGCAGTTTTTTAATCGGTTTTACAAATAAGGTAGCAAAAATATTAACAATGAGAACAATTACTAAAATTAAAATAAAAGAAAGAGCAATAAGCTGGATAAAAAGCATATTTAACGGCGCAAACAACTCTTGCTCCTCTTGGCTTACGCAGATATGCCAATTGACTCCGTTCTGCACGAGAAAAGGATAGCTAACCTCAGAACAGGTAGCGATCATTTTTTTTGCATGCAATTGAGAATTGTTTATGCTTAACCAACTGCTCCTTTCTTCTTGCAACTTTTTAAATTCGTTTTCGCTAAAGTATCTGGTGCTAAGAGGAGTAATACCTTCATGAAAAAGCACGTACCCTTCTTCATTTATTAAAACGGCACGGCCGGTTTTCCCTATCTCGAAAGCTTCAAGAGGAGCGAATAAACGTTCAAAATCCAAAACTCCCTTGGCGACTCCAATTATTTCTCCGCTCTTATCTTTTAAGGGAATGGCTAAAGAAATACTAATCTTTTGAGCTGATTCGTCAAATTCAACGTCTCCGATAAATATGCTTCCCTGGCCGTTATTGTAAGCTCTCTGCCACCACTCTTCATCAGCCTGGTAATAATCGCTAGTTTTGTCGGAGGCAAGAACCAGACCTCCATACTTATCGGTCAGAAAGATCTCGGCAAAGCCTTCATCGGTGGATACAATTTCCTTCAATCTCTTGCTATCCGGATTCTCCAAATATTCTTTAAACAGAGCGTCGCCCTTCTGCATGCTTATCCATTTTTCATCCATGTTCTTGAAATATTCCTCTTGCGCCTGCTTAGACATATCCTTATAAATCAAATTACGCTGCTTTACTACATTTAAGCGACCGGAATGAGACATATAAACTTCGAAATCCTGCAATTCTTCATTGACAATCCTATCTATGGAACCGCTAATCATCTGGGCCATTTCTGAATGATGGCTGCTGATAACTTCGCGAACCAACTTGACGCCAAGAAAATATCCCGTACCAATTCCTGCCGTTAGAACAAAAAGCCATAGCAGTAAAATCGATAAAACCAGTTTCTTTTTTATGCCCGTCTTATGCTTGATTGGATTTGTCATTATTTATTGTTATTTTTAGCTAACAATCCTTCCAACTCTTTGATTTTTTCTTTTAGCTCTTTCATTTTTAATTCTCTATCTACGGTTATCCTCTGGAATCGCTCAAGAGAATCTATTCTTCTGATTAATTCATCCTCTATTTTTTTTCGTTGGCTGATATCTTTGGCAACGTGTACCACTCCGACATATTGCCCTTTTTCGTCAAATATCGGGGAGGTGGATACTAAAATAATGACCCCGATAACCGGGTCATCTACTTCTTCGATATGGGACATGTGGTCCTGATTGGTTTGTTCCATGGGGCATAGCGGCCAAGGATCATTTCTTTTATGCAAAATTTCATAGCATTTTCTACCTATCAGTTCTTCCTCTCTCATCTTCAACGCTTCGCAAGCAGCTTTATTTGCCCTTTTGAAATTGTGATCCTTATCCATAATAAAGATCATGTCGGATATAGCATCAAAAGTCCTGCTCCATTCCTCGGCTGCTTTTCTTATCTTTTCTTCATAGAGCTTTCTTTCGGTGATATCCTGAACAACACCATCAATCCATTCAATATTTCTCTTATCATCGTATTTGATTTGCGCAGTAATGGCGCATACTATAGACGTGCCGTCTTTTTTTCTAAGTTTCAGCTCCTTGCCGTCAACTGAACCTTTTTGTATTATCTCCTCAAGAAAAAGTTTCCGCTCTTGAGGATCCTGATACAAATCAGAAACATTTACTTTTAAGAATTCCTTAACGGATTCATAGCCAAATATCTTGGCTATAGCAGGATTAGCGGAAATAAAACTCCCCTTTTCTCCCGCAGTATTGCGATATATACCCACATCAACATTTTCTACTAAAGAACGGTATCTCTCTTCGCTTTCGCGTAAAGCTTGTTCAGTTTTCTTAAGCTCTGTTATATCCCGAACTGTTGCCTGCAAGAATTCCTTAGCCCCAATTTCAAACCTGGCCAACAAAACAGTAGCGTAGAATTCGCTTCCGTCAACGCGCTTATGTACCCATTCAAAATAATGGGAGCCTTTTTCCATAGCTATCGACATCATCTGCTGGGCTTTTGTTGAAGAAAGCGCGCCATCGGGTTGATATTCCGGGGATAAATCTGCCGGGGATTTCATGGTAAATTCTTTTTTATCTCTACATCCGAACAGTTTTATGGCCGCAGGATTTCCGGAGAAAAATCCAGCCTTCGGAGTTAGCATCATTATGGCATCGCTGGAAGATTCATAAAGCACGCGAAAACCCGCCTCGCTTTCGTCTAGTTTATATTCTGCAATTTTTAGCTCGGTTATATCCACTGAAAAACCTAATATCCCAATGATATTTCCTGCCTCATCCCTAAGAGGCAATTTATCTGTCCGGACCCACTTAGCACCTTCGGGAGTATTCATCTCCTCTACGATGTTTCTTCTGGGCTTTCCGGAAGCAATTATGGCTTTATCATCTTGCCAAAATTTTTCCGCCTCTTCCCTGGGATAAAGATCAAATATCGACTTACCTTCTAGATTTGCCTTAGTAGTCCCCATTATTTTAGCTAAGGCCTCGTTTACGCGCAAAAAGCGATTTTCTTTGTCCTTTATGAAAATCATCGCTGGGACAGCATCAAAAATTATGTCTTGCTCTTTTTTAGGAAAATCTCCTGCGCCTTCGGACATATCTATTTTCCTTTTTCTTGGGATCTGAATAACAATTTCCAAGGATGGCGCTTGACATCGTTACTAAATTCGTCAAGGTTCTGACTTGCACTCTCTAAATTCTCGGCAATCTTATCGCTTCTACCGAGTAATTTTTCCAGCTCAAACGGTTCTTCTCCGACTATCAAATCCCCCGGATTAAGAAAAGGCCCTTCTTGCCTATCCATAATTCCTACATATTTCTCGCCAATAAGGCCCATTGTCTTGATATACGCTTGAGCTCCCAGATGAATTTTGGCATCTTCTTTTATCCAAAGAGTAAGAACCATTTTAGTGGTATCGTCATAAGCCATCTTGATGTCTTCAACCATTCCCACTTCCAAGCCATTTAGCCTAACCGGGCCGCTCAATTCC
>VGKH01000022.1 GCA_016867135.1 Candidatus Omnitrophota bacterium | reverse complement strand
ATACAATCCATCTTTCTTTAAACATCTAGTTTGTGCTTTTTTGATAATCGTGTCGGTTATCTATTTTCTTATTTTTGATTTTGTCAAAAAGAAAAAAGTCTTAAAACTAGAAGAACAGGAGCTCCAGGAGAAGATAAATCTTCTGGCCAATGATTCCACGCGCAGCAATGCCTTAGTGAAAAGCTTAAACGAGAAAATTCAAAGGTACGGTTCGCTTAAAGGCATGATTGAAAAACTTAGCAGCAGTTTTGTTTTAGATGATATAGCCCGGTTTTTAGTAAATGAAACTTCCAATCTTTTGCATGAAAAGGGAAATGTCTGTATTCTTTATTTATTTGACCAGGAGTCTAAAGAGCTTGGTATTTTGGCTACCAAAAAAGAAGATTCGGTCGCCATAATCAAATCCAAGGTCGGGGACATTTTTGACCAATGGGTTTTAGTTAAGATGCAGCCATTACTTATAGAAGATACCGAGAAGGATTTTCGCTTTGATTTTGAGAAAATCCCCCAGAAAGATGCGAGGGTTTTTAGATCGCTGATTGCTTCGCCTTTAAGTAGCGGAAAAAGCATGCTTGGTGTTTTAAGGATAGATAACCCGCATCCAGGGGTTTTTAATTCCGAGGACTTAAGATTCCTTTCTACCATAGCTGATTTGGGCGCTATGGCATTAGAGAACGCAATTCTCTATCAGCGGACCAAAGAGTTGGCCATTAAGGACGGTTTGACAAATCTTTATTTAAGGAGATACTTTTCTCAACAGCTAAATCAAGAGGTCATTAGGTCGGTGAGAAAGAAATCAGAACTATCGCTTCTCATTTTGGATATTGATAAATTCAAATCATACAATGATAAATACGGGCATATCGCTGGCGACATAGTTTTGAAGACTGTCGGTAATATCCTTAATAGTTATTTCTCGGAACCGGGTAATTTGGTCTGCAGGTATGGCGGGGAGGAATTTGCCGTGTTGTTGCCCGAAGTCGCTAAGTCCAAAGCCATCAAATTGGCTGAAGATTTAAGGAGAAAAATAAAGGATTTTGATATATTCTTACGTAAAAAGAAAACCAATATCTCGGTTTCTATAGGCGTGGCTACTTTTCCTTCGGATGCAAGGACAAAAGAGGAGCTTATATTGAAATCCGATATGCAGCTTCTCAAGGCAAAAGATTCGGGGAGAAATAAGGTATGTTATTCTTAATGCTGGCTATACTTGCAATCGTCACATTTTTATTTGTTAATTCTTTTTATTTTTTGTTGAAGAAAAAAGAAGTTGTCGTAGCAGAACAGCTGCGCGAGAAACAGCTCGTTTACGATAAGCTCTTTGCCCAGACAAGCCAGTTGCATAAGAATATTTACGAGCTGGAAACCGAGGCCGAAGATATGTTCGCGCTTTATGAAATCACCAAAGATATTACAAAGACATTAAAAGAAGAAGAGGCCTTTGCTATCTTTAAAGAAAAGCTTCAGAGCCACAATATGAAATTCCTAGATATCCAGCTTT
Organism: Candidatus Omnitrophota bacterium; assembly: GCA_016867135.1. GTDB lineage: Bacteria > Omnitrophota > Gorgyraeia > VGKH01 > VGKH01 > VGKH01. Next base: position 15,174 of record VGKH01000022.1, on the reverse strand, counting down.
TAGCTGATGCGGAAAAGATAAGCGAAATGAAGGATTATTTTCTTTATACTTTAAGATCGCACCAGACAGAAATCGGTTATTTAGCCATCAAGGGAATTACGGATGCCCAGAAAGACATGTTTTCGGTTTTGATCCATCAGTTTTCCCTAGGTCTTAACAGGATAAGACTGTATGAAGAGATAGAAAAAATAGCTATCACCGATAGCCTGACCAAATTATATACCCGTAGGCATTGTTTTGTCCGGTTTGCCGAGGAATTGCAGAGATCGCAGAAGTATAAAATGAATCTTTCTTTTTTGATCATTGACGTCGATAATTTTAAGTACTACAACGATAAATTTGGCCATTTAGTCGGAGATTCCGTATTAAGAGATGTCGCAAAAAGTATCAAGTCTAACCTTCGAGAAATAGATTTGGTGGGTAGATTCGGCGGAGAAGAATTCTTGGTAATTCTTACTGACACCGCCAAAAAAGGCGCTGAGTTTGTTGCGGAACGTATCAGAGAAACCATTCATGATAAAGAAATAAAGGCTTACGATGAAAGACTTAAAGTTACGGTTAGTATCGGTATCACTACCTTCCCGGAAGACGCAAAAACCCCGGAAGAGCTTTTAGATAAAGCGGATTGGTGTCTTTATCGAGCAAAAAAGATGGGCAAAAACCGGGTTTGCGTTTTCGGAGAATACAAATCCTAATATTTTAATTTTATAAACTTGCAAAACATCGGTAGTTAAGATATAATAACTACTTAAATGAAGTCAAAATTCATAATCGGCATAGATTTAGGGGCGACCAATGTTAAGATTGGTCTATTGAATTCCAAAGGTAAAATCTTAAAGAAAATTAATTTATCCACCAGGAATTTCAAGGGAAGAAATAGATTGCTTTCCAAGGTTATTGAAACTATACGTAACATTCTGAAAGAAAACAAATTGCAAACCAAAGATATTCTAGGCTTAGGCTTAGGCCTCCCCGGTCCGGTTGATTTTAAGACCGGCGTTATCGATTATTTGCCCAACATGCCCGGCTGGAAGAAATTCCCGATAAAAAAATGGCTTAATTTAAAGACTGGTCTGTCGACTTTTGTAGATAACGATGTAAATCTTATTGCCTTGGCAGAGAGCCGTATGGGCTCGGCTAGAAAATCAGAGAATATGATTTGTATGACGTTGGGCACTGGAGTTGGCGGAGGAATAATTATAAACAAGAATCTTTACCGCGGTTCAAGTTTTGCGGCCGGGGAAGTTGGACATATACCTATCACCGAAAATGGTCCGAGGTGTAATTGTGGCGGTAGGGGTTGTCTGGAATGCTTTGCAGGCAATAAATACATATTGCGTCTGGCAAAGAAAAGTTTCGGCAGGAATATTTCATTGGAAAGATTGACTATTCTTGCTAAGAATGGTAATTTAAAGGCGATAGCCATATGGCGCGATGTCGGCAGATGTATTGGCATAGCTTTAACAGGCGTCATTAATCTTCTCAATCCTGATAAGATAGTGATTGGCGGAGGAGTCGCTAATGCTGGCAAAATTTTATTCAGCGAAATTGAAAAGACCGTAAAATCAAGGGCAATGCCGACCCATGCAAGGACAGTCAAGATAGTTAAGGCTAAATTAGCAGATAGCGCCGGTGTCTTTGGGGCGATGCTTTTAGTAAAAGAGAACTCCAGGTAGGCCAGCACATTTAGTTAAATAATTTTATTTAATCCAGAAAAATAATAATGAAAAGACGCAGATTAATTTTCTTGTTGGTTTTATTATCAGCAGTAATATTATTTTCTCCTGCATCTTTCTGCGAAGAGGAGAAGGAGCCTGCTGTTGTCGACGGAGACAAGAAGAAAGAGCCTATTGTTGTCGACGGAGATAAGGTAGAATTTCTTTCTGAGACAAAAGAAATCATAGCAGAAGGCAACGTAATAATAAACTACCAAGGCTCGATACTCACCTGCGACAAAATCAAAGTAAACACCCAGACTAAAGACGCCCTTGCCGAGGGAAATGTTAAAGTTGTTTCTAAAAAGGGCGAAATAAGCGGAGAAAAGGTCGTATATAATTTCGATAAAAGCGAAGGCAAGATTATAAGCGGCGAAATTAAGGCAGATCCTTTTTACGGCAAAGGCGAATCTATCGAGAGAATCAACGCAAACGAGTTCCGGGTAAATAAAGGTTATGTTACTACCTGCAATTTAGAACATCCTCATTACAGATTTCAAGCTAAAAAAATCGAAGTATTTCCCGAACAGAAAGTTGTCGCGAAGAATGTGATTCTTAGGGTTGGGAATATACCCATTTTCTATATCCCGAAGCTTATCCAGCGCCTGGATGATAATCGTCCTCGTGTAAGGCTGGTTCCGGGAAGCAGTAAAGACTGGGGATATTTCTTATTACAGGCCTGGCGTTATGATTTTAATCAATATCTTAACGGCCGATTTCATTTAGACTATCGCGAGAAAAAAGATTTTGCCTGGGGGTTCGATAATACTTTCGACTCCTCATTATTGGGCAGGGGTGTATTTAGAACTTATTATACTAATGAGCGCAGTATTGAATCCAGGCATATTTGGGACGAACCAAGGAATACAACGGAAAAAGAGAGATTCAGAATTCAATTGCTGCAATCTAAAAAGATAGCCGAAGATACCAACATGGTTCTCCAATTTAACCGGATGAAAGATGAGAATTTTGTTAAAGATTATTTTTACCCCGAATATGAAAAGGATTATCAGCCAAATTCATATCTTTTATTAACCAAAGCTAGGCCGTACTACAGCGTAAACTTACTGGCACGGAAGCGTTTTAACAGATATTTTTCCGAGACAGAAAGGCTTCCTGAGTTAAAATTGGATGTTCCTAGCTATAGATTAGGTAATTCCTACTTTTACTTTGTTAATAATTCTAGCTCTGCAATGTTAGAGAATAAGGGGGCAGCCCCTTCTGATTTAAAACAAAAGATTTTCAGATTTGACACATATAACGAATTTTCCCATCAGAAAAAGATAGCCTTTATTGAAACAAAGCCATACATAGGCTTAAGGGAGACATATTTTAGTAATAATATCGATAAGGATGGAGATGAACTCAGGAATATATTGTATGGCGGAATTAATCTCAGTACCAAATTTTATAGGATGTTTAATACTAGCCGGGATTCTTTGTTTTTAAAGTTTAATGATTTGCGCCATATAATAACTCCCAGCATAGCTTATAACTACATACGCAAGCCCAATGTCACATCCGCGGAGTTAATTCAATACGACGATATTGATTCGATAGGCAAGGCCAGCAGCTTAACTCTGAGCCTCGAAAATAAACTACAGACAAAAAGAAAAATGGCATCGGTTGATTTCTTGCGTTTCGTTATCGATTCAGCCTATAATTTCAAACATGCCCAAGAGCAAGGAGGTAGTTTTTCCAATATTAATTCCGACCTAGAATTTCTGCCTAGTGATTGGATCCGTTTGAACGCCGATTCTATATACGATCGCAGGAACAAGCATTTTGATTCCGTAAATTTCGATATTTATTTGCATGACGCTAAACATAAAGAAGGCGAGGAGGAAAAATGGTCTTTTGGACTCGGCAGAAGATATGAAAGAAAAGATAGCAATCAGTTGACCATGGAGTTTAATTATCGTCCAAATGATAAGTGGAAATTCAGGATATACGAACGATGGTATCCCCGTTTCACTGATTTAATGGAGCAAGACTACACTTTAGTCAGAGACTTGCATTGCTGGGAAATGGAAATCAATTATAATGTTACCAGGGGCGAAGGCAACACGATCTGGTTAATTATGAGGTTAAAGGCATTCCCTGAGGTGGCTTTTGACTATAATAAAGAATATCATAGGAGAAAAGCAGGTTCGCAGTCAGAATAAGTAATCTATGTCTATGAAAATTTCAATTGTAGGTACAGGTTATGTTGGTTTAGTGAGCGGAGTTTGCTTTGCCGAATTAGGCAATAAAGTAATCTGCGTGGATAACAACAAAGAGAAGATCGATAAGCTAAAGAAACTTGTCATGCCTATTTTCGAACCCGGCCTGGAAGATTTAGTAAAAAAGAATTTAAAAAAAGGAAATATCACTTTTTCTTCCAGCATAAAAGAAGCGGTCGAGAAAACCGACATAATATTTATTGCCGTTGGAACGCCTTCCAAGAAAAACGGAGAGGCAGACCTCACCTTTATCGAAGACGTTGCATCAGAAATAGCGCGTTCCATGAAATCTTATAAACTTATCGTGGAGAAATCAACCGTGCCGGTTGATACCGGCAGGTGGATTATGCATACTATACAGATAAATAATAAGAAGAAGATCAATTTTGATGTCGCATCAAATCCCGAGTTCTTAAGAGAAGGCCAGGCGATTAAAGATTTCATGCATCCTGACAGGGTGGTTATAGGTGTTGAGTCAGAAGAGGCCAAAAAGCTTCTTTTGCAACTTTATCAACCCTTAAAGGCTCAGATTGTAGTTACAGATATTAAATCAGCTGAATTAATAAAGCATGCTTCCAATTCTTTTCTAGCCACAAAGATTTCTTTTATTAATGCAATTTCTCAAATTTGTGATCTTGTAGGCGCCGACGTGACCAAGGTGGCAGAAGGAATGGGGCTTGATCAAAGAATAGGAAAGGCATTCTTAGACGCGGGGATAGGATACGGAGGAAGTTGCTTTCCTAAGGATATAGACGCCTTTATTAGCATTGCTCAGAAGGAAGGTTATGATTTTAGCTTGCTTAAGTGCGTTAAATCTATTAACGAGGAACAAAAAAAGGCCTTGGTTAAGAAAATAGAGAAAACCCTTTGGATATTAAAAGATAAAACAATCGGAATATTAGGTCTTTCTTTTAAGCCGGGAACCGACGATATGCGTAATGCCCCGTCGGTAGATATAGTTCATATGCTGCAACAGGAAGGGGCAAAAATCAAGGTTTTTGATCCTCAGGCCATGACTAAGGCAAAAGAGGTTCTTGGCAATGTTAAATTCTGTAAAGATGTCGGCAGTTTGGCTAAAGATTGCGATTGTCTGGTGTTGGTGACAGAATGGGATGAATTCGGAAAAATAGATTTTAGGCGCCTGAAAAAAATAATGAAACAGGCCGTAATCTTTGATGGAAGAAATTTCTATGATAAATATAAGCTGCAAGCCTCAGGTTTTAAATATATAGGCATAGGTAAAGGTAGCAAATAATCTTTTATGTCCAACCTTAGTGCATTAAAAAATAAAATAAATAAAAACAAGGCGAGTATTGCCGTTGTAGGCTTGGGCTACGTGGGCTTGCCCTTAGCCGTTAGTTTTGCCAAGGCAGGGTTTAATGTTGTCGGGCTCGATACAGACTCGGACAGGGTTAGAAAAGTAAATAAAGCTGTAAATTATATTGCCGATGTTACCAGCCAAGACCTAAAGAACCTCCTAAAAAAGAAAAGAATATCCGCAACCACCAATTTTAGAGTCCTAGAGAATAGTGAGGTTGTTTTTATTTGCGTGCCTACACCTTTAAAAAGAAAGTATTTACCGGATATATCTTTTGTATTGCAGGCGGTAAGAAAAATCCGCCAGTTTATGGGTAAAAACAAGCTTATAATCTTAGAAAGTACGACTTATCCGGGGACAACGGAAGAGGTGATCTTGCCCATTTTGGAATCAAAAGGGCTGCGTTGCGGAAAAGATTTCTATTTAGCTTTTTCACCGGAAAGAATTGACCCGGGTAATAAACATTATCCCATCAATAAGATTCCCAAAGTTATCGGCGGTATAAACGCCGATTCTTCCATATTAGCGCAGTTACTTTACAAAAAAATAGTGAAGGATACCATTATTGTTTCTTCGCCTCGCGCAGCAGAAACAGTGAAGTTAATTGAGAATACTTTTCGTATTGTAAATATCGGGCTTATAAATGAAATGGCGATGATGGCCAACAAGTTAAACATGAATATCTGGGAAATAATCGACGCGGCCAAGACTAAGCCCTTTGGCTTTATGGCTTTTTATCCCGGTCCGGGAGTCGGGGGGCATTGTATTCCTAAAGACCCGCTTTATTTATACTGGAAAGCAAAGAAGTACGGGTTTGATTCCCGATTCATAAAATTAGCTTCCCAGCTTAATTCTTCAATGCCGGCATATATAGTACAAAGATTAAAAAAGCTGCTAAAAGATAAAAATAAACCAATACACAAAGCTAAGATATTGGTTTTGGGAGCTACTTATAAAAAGGATGTTAAAGACTTAAGAAAATCTCCATCGTTGGATATAATTGAATTGCTTCTTAGAGAAAAAATCGATGTTTCTTATTTCGATCCCTATATACCCTATCTTAAATTGGGTAAGATTAATTTAAAATCGATTAAGCTAAATAAAAACGCTATAAAGCAATTTGATTGTTTAGTTCTTGCCACGGATCATAAATGCATAAATTATAAAGGAATAATCCAACATGCAAATCTTATTTTTGATACTCGGGGAGTACTTAAAAATATTAAAAATAGAAAGGTAATTTTGTTATGAGCAAATTTCTGGTGACTGGCGGAGCAGGTTTTATCGGCTCTCATATCGTCGAGAGATTAGTCAAAGATGGCCACGTAGTCAGGGTGCTAGATAATCTATCTTCCGGCAAGAAAGAAAACATTTCGGGCGTTCTTAAAGAAGTAGAATTTATTAACGGCGATATCAGAGATTTTGAAGCTGTCAAAAAGGCTACTGAGGGCATGGATTTTGTTTTGCATCATGCGGCACTGCGTTCGGTTCCAGGTTCATTAAAAAATCCAGATGAATACAACGAAGTAAATATAGCTGGTACGCTGAATTTATTAAAAGCTTCAGTTAATAACAATATCAAGCGTTTTGTTTTTGCTTCTTCAAGTGCTATATACGGGGATACTGATAAGTCCCCGCAAAGAGAAAGCGACCTGCCAAGACTAATATCTCCTTACGCATTAAGTAAGTTAGCGGGTGAATATTATTGCAGGATATTTAGTCATAGCTATGGCCTTGAGACAGTTAGCTTGAGATATTTTAATGTATTCGGACCTAAACAGGCCCCTGACGACGAATATGCAGGGGTGGTCCCGAAATTTATAATTTGCATGCTAAATAATCAAGCGCCGCCTATTTACGGAACCGGCAAGCAATCCCGGGATTTTGTTTATATCGATAATATAGTTGAGGCCAATATTCTAGCCGCCACCCAAAAAGGGCTGAAGTGCGAGGTTATAAACATCGGTTGCGGCAGGGCAGATACAATATTGGAATTGGTAAAAGTGCTTAACAGCCTCATGGATAAATCCCTGAAACCTGTTTTTGATAAACCAAGACCCGGAGATGTGCTTAGGACTTTGTCGGATATCTCTCTGGCCAAAAAGGTCCTCGGGCATAAGACGAAAATAGATCTTAAAGAAGGATTGCGAAGGACGATATCATGGTTTCAAAAATGAAAACTGTAGTAGTCACCGGCGGCGCAGGCTTTATCGGAAGCCATCTTTGCGATAGATTCATCGAAAACAAACTTAAGGTTATCTGCGTGGATAATTTGATCAGTGGAGATTTAAGGAATATCAGCCAGCTTTTAAATAAAAAGAACTTTAAATTTGTAAGACACGACATATCAAAGCCGATTAAAATAAAGGGCGAGGTAGATTATATATTGCATTTTGCCTCACCCGCAAGTCCGGTTGACTATTTAATGTATCCGATTCAGACTTTAAAGGTTGGTTCGTTGGGAACCCGCAATGCATTAGGATTGGCAAAAGCAAAAAAAGCGAAATTTATGCTGGCGTCAACTTCTGAGGTTTATGGAGATCCTTTGGTCCATCCACAGCCTGAGTCATATTGGGGCCATGTTAATCCGATCGGGCCGCGCGGAGTTTACGACGAAGCAAAGCGTTTTGCCGAAGCGATAACTATGGCTTACAATAGGGTACATAAAATTGACACAAGGATCATAAGGATTTTTAATACCTATGGCCCTCGCATGAGAAAACGCGACGGAAGGGCGGTTCCTAATTTTATTGATCAGGCTTTAAAAGGCAAGCCGATAACTGTTTACGGCAATGGAAGCCAGACCCGTTCTTTTTGCTACATAGATGATTTGGTTGAAGGAATAATAAAGTTGATGAATTCTAGAATGCATACACCGGTAAATTTAGGAAACCCCAACGAATTTACTATTAAAGAATTAGCTAAGATTGTTCTTGAATTGACCGGAAGTAAAAGCAAAATTGTTTACAGGCCACTCCCGCAAGATGATCCAAAACAGCGTAAGCCCGTAATTTCCCTAGCAAAGCGACTGCTAAACTGGCAACCTAAAACTCCGCTCAAAGAAGGTTTAGAAAAAACTATCTCCTGGTTTAGAATATCCTAAGATAAAGAATGAAAAATCTCGACGGAAAAGTCTCTGTTTTGCTTCCAGCCTATAATGAAGCCTATCATATAAAAAATAATATAGAGGAGGCGATAAGAACATTTGACGAGTTCGGTTGCGATTATGAGATTGTTATAATTGATGATGGAAGTAGCGATAATACCTTTGAGATTGCCACGGAAGTATCTAAAAAGTATAGCCGCGTATTCGTAAAACGAAATTTATCCAATTTTGGCAAGGGAAGAGCGATAAAAAAAGGGTTTCGCTATACTAGCGGTAAGTACATAATTTTCTTAGACGCCGATATGGAATTGCATCCCGGACAGCTGCAGACTTTTTTTGATATTATGCGCCTTGACGAAGTTGATGTGGTCATTGGCTCAAAAATGCACCCTAATTCTAAAATAAAATACCCTTTGCATAGAAAAATAGTCAGCCGAGTATATTTTTCTCTGGTCAAGCTCATGTTTGGCCTGCCAATACATGATACGCAGACCGGATTAAAATTGTTTAAAGCAGAAGTCTTAGAAAAAGTCCTTCCCAAGATATTGGTAAAGGAATTTGCATATGATTTGGAGATTCTTGTTAATGCCCATCATTTAGGTTATCGCATAGCAGAGGCGCCCGTGATAGTAAATTCAAAAAAAAGATACGGGAGGATTAGATTTAAAGATATTTATAAGACATGGATAGATACTTTAGCAATTTATTACAGATTAAATATTTTGAAATATTATGACCATCCCACTCAAGAATAATCCGAAAGTTTCCATTGTTATCCCGTTAAAAGAAATTAATCAGAATTTAAAAGAATGCATTGATTCTTGCCTGAAATTGGATTATCCCAATTTTGATATAATTGTTCTTCCTGATAAGAATAGCAAGGATTTCAAATCAAGTTCCGAGAAAATCAAGGTTATAGAAACAGGCAATCTAACCCCTCCCAAAAAAAGGGATTTTGCGCTAGATAAAACCGATGCCGATATCCTTGCTTTTATCGACGACGACGCCTATCCTGTTAAAGATTGGTTAAACAATGCTCTCGTACATTTTAAGGATGGGGAGGTCGCTGCGGTTTGTGGTCCAGCAGTAACCCCGGCAAGCGATTCTTTAAGGCAGAAGGCAAGCGGAGAGGTCTACGAGTCGTTTTTAGTAAGCGGCATGCACGCTTTAAGATATAAATCGCAAAAGATTACGCTAGTAAAAGATTATCCTTCCTGTAATTTCCTCATCCGCCGCAGTATTTTTGCCGATTTAGGAGGTTTCAATACCAATTTCTGGCCCGGAGAAGATACGTTCCTTTGTGCAGCCATAACCCGGAAATTGAATAAAAAGATAATTTATGATCCCGGAGTTTTGGTTTATCACCATAGAAGGCCATTGTATATCCCGCACTTAAAACAGGTGGTAAGCTACGCTTTGCACAGGGGGTATTTTGTTAAAAGAGGGCTTAACCCCACTTTTGAGATTACCTATTTTTTCCCTTCCTTTTTGCTCGTAGGCTTGATATTCGGTTTTGTTTTGGCGCTATTTTCTCATCAACTAAAAATAGCATATCTTGCCTTGGTAGCTGTCTATTTATTGCTAGTTCTTATCTTTTCTATTTCCAAAGACTTAAGATTGATACGTTCGACGGCGCCCAAAGCCCTCTCATCAGGGGATGGGAATAGGCGTCGCTCAGTATCAACCCTGAGCAAACCCCAGCCTTTGGGCTGGGGTGCGTCGAATGGGTTGATTTTGCTTAAGTTTCTTGGTATAATAATGACTCATATTGCATATGGGTTTTTCTTCCTAAAAGGGCTATTTCAGACAAAATTAAAAGAAGAATAAGCCTCCAATTCAAGCTTGGGCTTTCTTCAGGAGGAGTCAGGTAAAATTGAAGGTAATTATTTCCTACCCGCCTTTAAAAACAGATAAAGGCTGTCCTACTTTAGGGCAAAACAGGCAATTCCAGTATTTTAAAGAGCCGACCTACATTTATCCGATGGTTCCCGCCTCTTGCGCTACTTTGCTTAAGTCAAAAGGCCATGAAGTCTTATGGAATGACTGTATATCTGAAGGATTGAATTGGGGGGATTTTATCAATTTTATAATGAGAAATAACCCCGATTTAATTGCCTTTGAGACAAAAACCCCGGTTGTCAAACAACATTGGAGTATTGTCGACCAATTAAAGTCGATAAAGCCGAAAGTTAAATGCGTTTTGTTCGGAGACCACGTTACGGCTCTGCCGGAAGAATCGTTTCAGAATTCTAAGGTAGATTTCGTTCTTTGCGGCGGTGACTATGATTTTCTTTTGGCTAATTTATGCGAGAACTTAGAAAACAATAGCAAGGATTTTGAGCCTGGAATTTGGTATCGCGATAATGATCGATTGAAAAACAACGGAGAGTTTAAGCTTGATCATAAATTGGATTCTTTGCCTTTTATCGATAGAGATTTAACCAAGTGGAAAACCTATGCCTATAAAAACGGCAATTACAAAAGGCTCCCCGGGACATATATTATGTCCGGCAGGGATTGTTGGTGGGGCAAGTGTAGTTTTTGTTCCTGGCCGACTTTGTACCCCGCGTTTAGAAATAGGAGTGTAGGTAATGTCTTGGATGAAATCGGAGAATTGATAACCCGCTATGGCGTTAAAGAAATCATGGACGACACAGGGACATTTCCCGTTGGAGATTGGCTAAGAAATTTTTGCAGAGGGCTTATAGAACGGGGATACAATAAAAAGGTAGCCATTGATTGCAACATGCGTTTTGGCGCGCTATCCCGAGAAGATTATCGCCTGATGAAACAGGCGGGCTTTCGATTGCTTCTTTTTGGTTTAGAGTCGGCAAATCAAGAAACCCTCGATCGGATCAGCAAGAACGTAACAGTTGGACAGATAACTGAATCTTGCAAGTTAGCCAGAGAAGAAGGCTTATTCCCGCATATAACAATTATGTTTGGTTATCCTTGGGAAGATTATGACGATGCGCTCAATACTTTGAATCTGGGCAAATGGCTCCTTAGAAAAGGTTACGCTTATACAATGCAGGCAACTATTGTAATCCCTTATCCGGGTTCAAAAATTTTTCAAGAATGCAAGCAAAATGGATGGCTCAAGACTTTAGACTGGGATAGATATGATATGAAAGAGCCTGTTATGACTGTGCCTTTCCCCGAGGAGAAGCTTATGCATTTAGTCCAAGACATATACAGGATCGCATTCAATCCGGAATTTTTGTTTAATCGTTTTATTTCGATAAGGGATTTCTACGATTTGGCATATTTTTTCAGGGCAGGATTGAAGGTTTCAGGTCATATCTTTGATTTCAGTTCAAAAAATAATTCAAATTAAATGGCTATGAATTTGAACGATAAATTCGCCAAAAATGCAATTTTCATGTTTTTTGCCGCAAGTTTTGCCAGTCTTTCAAATCTTATATACCAGCTTGTATTAGTGCGCAATCTCACCGGCGTAGAATACGGAATCCTATCTTCATTAATATCTTTGCTTTTAATTATAGCAATGCCGATAGCAGCATTCAGGACTATGGTTATAAAATTTATTTCAGCATTTAATATACGCGAGAAATACAACAAAATATCTAGTTTATTTTTTACTTTTGCGAAACACAATCTTATCATCGGATTATTCATTTTCTTAGTCGTCCTAATATCCAGGAAGAATATCGCTTATTTTCTGAATATTGAAACGGACACTTACATGATTTACTTGGCGGTAATATTGCTTCTTAGCGCAATTTATCCTGTCCTTTCGGGATTCCTGCAGGGTTTAGAGAAATTTTATTGGGAAGGAACCATAAATATTATTTCCGGCCTGATAAAGATTATTTTTACTTTTATTTTTGTAAAAGCAGGATTAAGCATAATCGGCGGCCTGGTTGGTTTTATAATTTCATTGACGCTAGGCATAATGCTGTACTTTTTCCCTATAAGAAGAGCTATTGTTTCCATGAAGGACAGACTTAGCGTAGGGGCCAAAGAGATAAAAGAGATGTATTCTTATTTTCTGCCTACCATGCTATTTCTGCTGACGATGACAGCGCTTACCAATATCGATATGGTTTTGGTAAAACATTATTTTAGCCCGCAAGATTCAGGTTACTATGCTATTGCCCAGATTATCGGTAAGATTTTGTTCTTCATTTCTGGCCCCATAGCAATGGTTTTGTTCCCGAGGGCTGCAAATCTTTTAGCGGAAGAGAAGAAGCATCATCATATATTAAAAAAAGCTCTATTTTTCTCGGTATTATTGTGTCTAGTGTGTATTTTAGGGTATAATTTATTCCCTTACACCGCGCTTAGAATATTAACGGGCAAACCTTATCCTATTTCAATTTTTCTTGGCAGGTTATTTTCAGTGTCTATGGGTTTATTCGGGATCGTTAATGTCATCTCTTTTTATCTGCTTTCAATTAATAATTTTAAATTTATCAAATTTCTGGTATTGTTTACTATTTTACAGACTTTGGCAATCTTGTTATTCCATTCAACGCTTGCCACGGTCTTATTTGTTTTATGTATAAGTTCAATATTGTTGGTGTCTATTTTGACGAAAATATCTTTGGCAAAAGTTGAAGAATGATGGAATTCCCGAGAGTTTCAGTAATAATAACTACAAAAAATGAAGAGAAGAACATTCATAATTGCATCCAGAGTATTAAATCGCAATCTTATCCGGCCGAGAATATTGAGCTGATAGTAGTTGATAATAATTCTTCTGATAGAACAAAAGAGATCGCAAGAAGATTTACTGATAAGGTTTACAATTTCGGCCCTGAGCGCGCTGCGCAAAGAAATTTTGGCATAAAAGAAGCAGGCGGAGAATATATTCTTTATCTCGACGCTGATATGATCCTTTCAAATAATTTGATTGAGGAATCAGTTTTGCTTTCTCAAAAAGAAAATTTTATTGCTTTGTATATCCCCGAAAGAATCAAGGGGGAAGGTTTTTGGATAAGGGTAAGGGACTTCGAGCGAACTTTTTATAATGCAACCTGTATTGATGCCGTAAGGTTTGGAAGAAAAGATAAGTTTCTTGAAATTGGCGGTTTTGACGAGAATCTAAACGGGCCGGAAGACTGGGATTTTGACAGGAGGATCAATGCGGCAGGGAAAACTGGAATCACAAATTCTGTTTTATTTCACAACGAATCCAGCTTTAATTTAAAACGTTATTTAAATAAAAAAGAATATTACGCAAATTCATTCCAGCGATATGCAGAGAAATGGGGAAGAGGAGATAAAATTATAAAGAAGCAGCTAGGTTTTTGGTATAGGTATTTCGGAGTATTTATAGAGGATGGAAAATGGAGGAGGTTTTTTAGGCATCCCGTGTTGGCATTAAATATGTATTTCTTAAGAATCATGGTTGGGGTTGTTTTTATAAAGGAGCGTAGATAAAATGAAAAAAGCACTTATTACCGGGATAACGGGGCAGGACGGTTCCTACCTGGCAGAATTTCTTTTATCAAAAGGATATGAAGTCCATGGTATCATTAGGCGGGCTAGCACATTCAATACGGCGAGGATTGATCATATTTATATCGATCCTCATCAAACCGGCGCTAAGCTTTTTCTTAATTATGGCGACCTTTCTGATTCCGAACAGATCTCTAACATAATTTATAATATAAAGCCCGATGAGATTTATCACTTAGGGGCGCAGTCTCATGTCAGAGTAAGCTTTGATATACCAGAATATACGGGAAATATCACTGCTTTGGGCACTACCAGGATCCTTGAGGCGATTAAAAGAAGCACGAATAGCATAAAATTTTACCAGGCATCTTCAAGCGAAATGCTTGGCTCTTCTAAACCGCCACAGAATGAAAATACGCCATTTCAACCAAGGAGCCCTTATGCCTGCGCTAAAGTTTATGCTTATGGGATGGCAAAAAATTACAGAGAAGGTTATAAGATATTTGCATCCAATGGAATATTATTTAATCACGAATCACCGAGAAGGGGCGAAACGTTTGTTACTCGTAAAATAACGCGCGCTGTTGCTGCGGTCCTAGCAAAAAAACAGGATTACCTCTATCTGGGAAATCTGGATGCAAAAAGAGACTGGGGGTATGCTCCGGAATACGTAGAAGCAATGTGGAAGATTTTAGAGCAGGACCAGCCAGATGATTTTGTTTTAGGGACGGGAGAATCTCATTCAGTAAAGGAATTCGTCCAAGAAGCATTCTCCTACGTAGGTTTAGATTGGCAAAAATACGTAAAAATTGACCCGCGTTATTTTCGTCCCACGGAAGTTGAGAATTTGGTTGCAGATATCGCCAAAGCTAAAAAATGTCTTAACTGGCAGCCTAAAGTTAAATTCGGAGAATTAGTAAAAATAATGGTGGATGCGGATATGCGCGCAATAGGGCTTAAAGCGAATGGTGAAGGTGATAAGATATTGAAAGAAAAATTCCCTAACAAGTGGTGGAGAGTTGATTGATGAAAATAAATAAAAGAAGAATATCTGTCGGATGCCTAGAAATAGGCAAGAGGGAAAGAAAAGGCATAAAGGAAGTCTTGGATTCCGGAAGAATCTCGGAAGGTGTCAAAACCTGTGAGCTTGAGAAAAAATGGGCAAGATTTGTCGGGACAAAGTACTGCGTCGCTACCAGTTCCGGGACAGCAGCTTTAATTACCGCCTTAACGGCTCTAAAATATTTGTATAAGCTGGAAAAGAGGCCTAAGATTATAACTACGCCTTTGACCTACGTCTCTGTGGTTAATGCTATTGTTTTGACAGGATTTGAACCGGTATTCGTAGACATTGATCCTTTAACATTTTGCATTAAGCCAGACGCCATA
>VGKH01000021.1 GCA_016867135.1 Candidatus Omnitrophota bacterium | reverse complement strand
CTTAAAGATAAGCCATTTTTCCCAGACGTGATCAAATATCTACAAGGCGAATTCCATGAGAGAAAGAAAGTCATGGCATTGGTTTATTGGGGCGAGGATGCGATAAAAAAATGCCGGGCATTAGCCGGCGCAACTAATCCTGAGGAAGCCGAATCCACGACTATACGCGGTTCATACGGACGTATCACCACAGGCGGGGTGTATGAAAACGTTGTCCACGTTTCCGCCACTCCCGGAGAGGCAGAAAGAGAGATTAAGCTTTGGTTTGAGCCTGGCGAGATAATCGTTGATATCTATCCGACGAAAACCGAAGAAGTAAAAAATGTAAAAAAGAAGGTGTGGGCATGATAAGAGGCATGACAGGTTTTGGCCAAGCTGCGGGCGAGGCATCAGGCGGAAGGTTTGTTTTAGAGATAAAGAGTCTTAATCATAAGTTTCTCGACGTGGTTTTGCATTTGCCCCCTGGGTTTAATATTTTTGAAAGTAGAATCACCAAGCTAGTGCAGAAAAAAGTCAGGAGAGGACGTATAACCGTTGCTTTGAATTTTAGCTCTCCTCCAAAACAAAGCATAGTATTAAATAAATCCTTAGCGCAAGATTATTATAAGAACTTAAAGGTGCTGAGCAGGCAATTGGGCTTAAGCGACTCAATTAAACTAAGCGATATCGTAAGCCTAAGCGGCGTAATTGAAATTCAGAGCGCAAAGATATCCGCGGATATGTGGCCAAAGGTGAACGCGGCTTTTGATGCGGCGTTTCATGCTTTAATCAAAATGCGCGAGCAAGAAGGTTTAAGTATTTATCAAGATGTAAATAGCAAACTACAGCTGCTGCAAGGTTTCCTATCTCAGATCCCTAGCAGGGCCAAATTTATAGCCACCCAAAAAGGTAAGTCCTTGTCGCAAGATGATTTACCGCTTTTTTTAAGAAACTCCGATATCAATGAAGAGGTGAGCCGGCTTAAATACCACATTAATAACTTTCAAAAGAAATTAAAGATGCCGGTTGTCTCTGGCAAAGAATTGGATTTTATTTCCCAGGAACTGCAGCGCGAGATAAATACCGTAGGGGCAAAATTACCCGATACACAAATTACCTCTTATGTAATTAAAATAAAAGATTTAATCGAAAAAATTAGAGAACAACTACAAAACGTTGAGTAGTTTGAAGATAAAAAGAAAAGGAATTGTTTTTATAGTTTCTGGTCCATCGGGAAGCGGCAAGACCACGCTGTGCAGAAAACTGCTATTGACAAGATCGGCCAAGGGCAAGCTGTTCAAGACGGTTTCTCTTACAACTAGGCCCAAGCGTCGCACAGAAAAGACCAATAAAGATTATAGTTTTGTTTCCGAAAAAAACTTCTTAAGGCTAAAAGCCAGAGGCCAATTGCTTGAGAGTCAGAAGGTCTTTGGATTTTTTTATGGAACGCCGAAGAGCTTTGTCGAAGAAAAAATTAAAAGAGGCAAAGACGTTCTTTTATCTATAGATGTAAAGGGAGCCCGAGTAGTTAAAAAACTTTATCCCGAAGCTTGCGGTATTTTTATTATGCCGCCGTCGGGAGGAGCCTTAAAACAGAGGCTTCATAAACGTTCTACCGAGTCAAAACAAAGTATGTTAAGGCGCTTAAAATTGGCAAAATGGGAAATAGGCTTTGCCAAGAAATACGACTATGTAATTATAAACGATAAGCTTGCAAAGGCGGTATCGGAACTGGAAACCATCATGGTACACGAACGTTTAAGGAGGTTAAATGAAGCCCAGACTTACGGAACAAAGTGAGCGTAAGTCTGCTAGCTGAATTTAACCCAGCACCTTTTATGTATTCGGAATGTTTTTATAATTGACTAAAGACAGAAAGTGAATGTTCAAAAGGTGCTGGACTTAATTCGCGCGGATAACTTATGTCGCAATCGGCAAAACTATTGCTCCGTAAGTTATGCGCTCATTAAAGGAGGATGCAGTAATGCCGTATCAACCAATAGAAAGATTATTACCCAGGGCTTACGACAGCTTGTATAAACTGGTTATCTTGGCTTCGCAGAGATCTCTGGAGATTGCCGAAGGCATGCCGCCGATGGTGGAGCATAGGCTTTCGGATAAGCCTACGGTATTGGCATTGGATGAAATAGCCGCAGACAAAGTTGCTCTTAAGCCTCTCGAGATTAAAGAAAAGGCCAAATCTAAAGAGAAAGATAAAAAGAAGTCCAAGTGAAGAATAAGAACATTATATTGGGAGTGACTGCCAGCATCGCAGCCTACAAAGCCTGCGATATAATCCGTCGTCTAAAAGAGAGGGATCTTTCTGTTACGGTCATCATGACCAAGGATGCCGAAGAATTCATTACGCCGCTGACGCTGCAGACGCTCTCCGGCAACAAAGTCCATCGCGGGATGTTTGATTTGGCAAGCGAAGAATATAATGTTGAACACGTATCTTTGGCCGACAAGGCAGATGCGATACTGGTCGCTCCAGCCACCGCCAATATTATAGGAAAGGTCGCCAACGGGCTTTGCGATGACCTTTTAAGCTGTGTCATAATGGCTACAAAGGCTCCTGTTGTGTTTGCCCCGGCGATGAATGATGGAATGTATAGCAATAAAATCTTGCAGGATAATATTGCCAAGCTAAAAAACGCCGGTTATAAATTTATCGGTCCTATAAAAGGCAAGCTTGCAAACGGCAAGATGGGTATCGGCCACTTGGCCGAGGTAGATACAATTGTAAAAGAAACAGCCACGGTAATAAAATAGACTCCGTTAGAAATGGCGGAGTTTCTAACGGAGTAGATTTTGTTCTTTGTTTGATCGGCGGCACGTAAATCCCGACATAAATGTCGGGACACGTGCCAGCCACGTGATAAAGGCAATTTATTTTACGTGGCGACGTAGCCAAGTGGTAAGGCAGAGGTCTGCAAAACCTTTATTCACCGGTTCGAGTCCGGTCGTCGCCTTTGATTTTTTGCCCTCGTATATAATAGGCAAAAAATCATCCCGAAGCCAGCGCGAAAATTTTGCGGCGCGAAGCGCCGGAAATTTTCGCAGCGCTTTGGCGAGGGACAAAATTATTGAGTTTATGGTCCGCCTTCGTCCGCCAATGGAGCAATGGCGGACTTCGGCGAGACCCAATTCGGCTCGCAACTTACGTTCATTTTATTCCGTAAGTTGCGGCCTCATGGGGCAAGTGGTGGAATGGCATACACGATGGACTTAAAATCCATTGGCCGCAAGGCTGTGAGGGTTCGACTCCCTCCTTGCCCATTTACCCCGAGGAGCTCGCCCTAAAGAGCATAGCGACGAGGGGTTTACTTAAGAGCATAGCTATTGAGGATGCCAAATGTGGTATGTTTACATTGTTAGGTGTAAAGATGGTTTTCTATATACAGGCATTACAGACCATTTAGAAAAACGCTTGCACGAACACAATAGCTGCAAAAGAGGTGCCAAATTTATTAAGTATCGTAGGCCTGTAGAGTTAGCATATAAAGAATCAGCCAGCGATAAAATACAGGCAGCAAAACGCGAGAGAGAAATTAAAGGTTGGCGCCGAGAGAAAAAAGAAGAGTTGATACAGGCAGGAAGGGTTTCCCTCGACCTAAAGGTCTCGGGATAAACGACTCCCTCCTTGCCCATTTTGCTCTTGAAATAAAAGTTAGCAAAATGGTCCTGAGGAATGAGCGTTGCGAATGACGAAGGACCTAATAGAGAACTTGGGCTCATAGCTCAGTTGGTTAGAGCGCTTCCTTGACATGGAAGAGGTCGGAGGTTCGAGCCCCCCTGGGCCCACCATATAATTGTTTTATGAATGAAGGTTTCTTAGCCAGAGAACTATTTTTTGTATTAGCCGTTGCCATTGTCGCGATTAGTTTCTTTTTTTCTGCTAGGAAAACAAGAATTGTATTAAGTAAGCTTAATACTTATTTGCCCGGTGCTCTTTCTAAATTTCCTTTCGATCCTTCTTATAAAGGAGCTTATCAAGGATTGAATTTTACAATTACACTTACCCAAAGAGGAAGGAATTCCCCTCCCAGTTTAAGAATATCTTTGATGAAAAAGAGCAGTTTTAGATTAACTTTGTATAGGGAGTCAAATTTAAGCGAGCTAGGCAAAAAGATAGGGGTGGTTCGCGAAGTAAAAATACACGACGAGCTTTTTGATAAGGAATTCCTGATTCTTTCTAACAAACCCGACAGGGCGATAAGTTTTTTTAGCAATAGCGAGATGAAAAGTGCCGCAAGGGAATTGTTGGGCTTGGGGTTTAGGAGTCTAATAATTAATGAGCAAGGTTTGCAAATTCAGAAGGTAAACTATAATGTAAATACTGATATAGAACCGCATAGAGTGATAAGCGCGATTCAAAAATTAAATATTCTTGCAAGAGGATGTAATTAACAAGGAGGTCAAATGAAGCCCAAACTTACAGAGCGAAACGAACGTAAGTTTGTTGGCTGAATTTGACCCCCACACCAATTTTATTGGTGTGGGGTTTGAGAAGGAAAATTGGAGTGGGGGTTCAATTCGCACAGACAATTTATGTTCACTAACGTTCCATAAATTGTGTGCTCATTGAAGGAGGCGCGAAATGTTTTTGCTTAAATTTTTAGTAATTGCGGCAGTCGTAATTTTTATTTTAGGCATCAGAGTTATCTCTCAGTGGGAGCGGGGCGTAATTTTTAGATTTGGTAAACTTCTTAGAGAGATAAAGCCAGGCTTGAATTGGGTAATCCCGATAATCGACAGCATTTATCACGTGGATATGAGAATTCGCACCATGGATGTCGTGCCACAGGAAGTCATGACTAAAGATTCTGTACCCACAAAGATTGACGCTGTGGTATACTATCAGATATTCGAAGCGCAAAAATCCGTTACCGCGGTAGAAAATTTTGCTTATGCCTCAACTCTGATGGCCCAATCAAAACTAAGAGACGTCGTCGGTAAATATGACTTGGATACCCTGCTTTCCAGTAAAGACAGGCTCGGAAATGAGATACTACAGGCATTACAGACACCCACAGACCAATGGGGCGTAAATGTAAAAAGCGTTGAGATAAAAAATATTGAGTTGCCCGACAATATGAAGAGGGCAATGGCCAAGGAATCCGAGGCATCCAGGGAAAAGAGGGCAAGATTAACCAAGGCGTCGGCCGAAGAAGAAGCCAGCAAAATGTTTTTAAATGCAGCAAGGACTATTGCCGAGCATCCTAATGCATTGGTGCTCAGGCAGTTACAAACCTGGCAGGAAATCGGCGCCGAGCAGAATAGTTTAATTATTTTAGTGCCGACAGAGTTTGCCAAGATATTAAAAAAAGAATAAATATGGATCTAGAAACCTTACGACATAGTTGTTCGCATGTGATGGCGCAGGCGGTAAAAGGATGAGGCAATGAAAAAAATCTGGGAAAGGATAGTGCCACTTAAAAAGGCGGATAGAAGTTTCGATATTGAATTCTGGCAGGCGCAGAGCGCCAGCAAGCGTTTTAATGTTGCCTTTGGGATGCTCGAGGATTTTTATAAAATGAGAGGCAAGAAAATAAATGCAAATACCTTCAGATTACAAAGAACTGTTGAGAGGCTTAAACGCGCATAAAGTCCGCTATCTCATCGTCGGTGCTTATGCGGTGATACATTATACCGAACCTCGCTACACAAAAGATATAGATATTTGGGTTGAGCCAGATATGGAAAATGCCAAAAAACTTTATGAGGCATTAAAAGAATTTGGCGCGCCTTTAAAAGGAGTCTCTGTAGAAGATTTTATGAATAAAAATTTAGTTTATCAGATGGGTGTTGTGCCGGTTAGGGTGGATATAATAATGGCGGTAGGCGACTTAGAATTTAAACAGGCTTGGAATAATAGAAAAACCATTGCACTTAATGGCGAGAAGGCTAATCTTATCGGCGTGGAAGAGCTTATAAAATCAAAGAAAAAAGCCAAACGAAAAATAGATTTAATAGATGTTGAAAATTTACAACTAAAATTAAGATTGCAAAAAGGCAGATCTAAATAGTATGGACTTAGAAACCTTACGACATAGTTGTTCGCATGTGATGGCGCAGGCGGTAAAAAAAGGAGAAGAATAGAATGAAAATGACAGGCAAAATAGTTATTGTCTTTTTTGTTTTATCGGTTTTTGCTGCTACTACCTTTGCCGAGGTTATTTATTTGAAATCCGGCAAAAAACATGAAGGTAAAATTGTCGAGCGAACAGATGAATATATCAAGATAGATATGGGGATAGGTATGCCTCTTACGTTTTTTCTGGATGAGATAGAAAAAATTGAAGGTAATACAATAAGCGACAACAATATCGCTTTGTCACCGTCCGCTTCTGCTTCGGAAGGGGAGCTTTATATCGATGAGGATTATGGGTTTGAGATTAAGGGGCCAAAAGGGTGGTTTAAAAAGTTGGTTTATCCCGACAAAATTCATACACAACGAAAATCGGTACGTTATAATAAATATGCTCAAGCAGAAGGAGAGACCGCTTTTCCTACTTTTGTAGCAACCACAGATATTGTTCCTGCAAATATTTCTAACGCTGTAGATTTTTCAAACCTTATTATTCAAGAGTGGATTGAGATCCTTGCAGAAAATAAAAGCGGGATACTTAGAGTAATAGAGGAGCCACATGAGATTGAAGTAAATGGAATAAAAGGGGCGCGAGCTATTTTTGAAATGATTGCCACCGATGGCAAAGGCATGAGAACCTTGGACTATAAATTTATTAATAATAATACTGTATTTTCTGTTATGGGAACAGACTGGCCCGATAAATTTGAAACAAATCGTCAGGATTTTGAAAAAGCTGTTAGCAGCTTCCGTTTTATATCCAAATAGACAATGGACTACCAGATCGATTTAGATAAACTCAGACATAGTTGTTCGCATGTGATGGCGCAGGCGGTAAAGAAGATTTGGCCGAGCGCAAAATTAGCTATCGGCCCGTCTATTGCCGACGGATTCTATTATGATTTTGACAAGGCCGAGCCGTTTGCCCCGGAAGATTTAGAGAAAATCGAGAAAGAAATGGGGCAAATCATCAAAGATGATTTGCCCTTTATCCGCGAAGAGCTGGAGAAAAAAGAGGCGATAAAATTATTCAAGAAATTGAAAGAGGATTACAAGGTCGAGCTTCTTGAAGATCTGCCCGAAGAGAAAGTCACAATTTATAAGACTGGAGACACGTTTATTGACCTTTGCCGCGGACCGCATATAAAATCTACCGGAGAAATCAAAGTTTTTGAATTATTATCCATTGCCGGAGCATATTGGCATGGCATTGAAACCAACCCGATGTTGCAGCGCATTTACGGCACCTGTTTTGAAACTAAAGACGAGCTTGATAACTATCTTAAAGTTCAGGAAGAAGCTAAAAAGCGTGACCACAGAAAATTAGGCCCGCAATTAGGATTGTTTGATATCTATTATGATTTAGCTGGAGCAGGCTTAGTTTTATGGCATCCTAATGGCGCGATGCTGCGCACCATTATCGAGGATTATGAAAAACGCGAACATCTAAAACGCGGATATGAAATCGTTATCACTCCGCACGTCTTAAAAGTAGATTTGTGGAAAAAATCCGGCCATTACGATTATTACAAAGATAATATGTACTTCTTCGAGATAGAGAATAAGGAATATGCGGTAAAGCCGATGAATTGCCCAGGACATATGTTGATTTATAAATCTTCCTTACGTTCCTATCGCGATTTACCGATAAGATTTTTTGAATTAGGCACGGTTTATCGCCATGAAAAAAGCGGAGTCTTGCATGGGCTTTTACGCGTGCGCGGATTTACCCAAGACGATGCCCATATTTTCTGCACCCAAGAGCAGGTAAAAGATGAAATCAAAAAGGTTGTGGATTTTGTCTTTGATGCGATGAAAGATTTTGGGTTTAATGAAGTAGGTATTGAAATCAGCACGCGGCCCAAGAAATTTATCGGCGCTGAATCTGACTGGGATAAGGCAACCCAGGCGCTAGAGGAATCATTAAAAGAAAAGAATCTATCTTATAAGATTAATCCCGGCGACGGCGCGTTTTACGGGCCGAAAATCGATATCAAGTTAAAGGATGCGCTTAACAGAGAATGGCAATGCGCGACTATTCAATGCGATTTTGCCCTGCCGGAAAAATTTGATTTGACCTATGTTGATTCCGACGGTAAAGAGAAACGGCCGATAATGCTGCACCGGGTAATTTTGGGAAGCCTTGAGCGGTTTATCGGCGCATTAATTGAACATTACTCCGGAGCATTTCCTTTGTGGCTGGCGCCGAAACAAATTGTAATCATTCCTGTAAAAGATTCGGCATTAGATTACGCAAAGAAAGTAGAACAAGAATTAAAGGCCGAGGATTTACGCGTTGAGATTGATGGCCGCAACGAAACTTTAAATAAAAAGATTCGCGAAGCGGAAATGCAAAAGATCCCGTATTTGTTTATCGTGGGAGATAAGGAAATTTCCGAAGAAACAATAGCGGTGAGAAAAAGAGGGCTTGGCGATTTGGGCGCCAAGAAACCAAAAGATTTTATTAAGGATTTAAAACTGGAAATTCTGTCTAAAAAATAGGGTTTCTAAAACAGGGAGGTGGACTATCCTAAAGTATATCAGAGTTAACCAGAGAATCAGGGCAAGAGAGATTCGCTTAATCGGTTCAAAGGGTGAGCAGCTAGGGGTCGTGTCTCCGGCTGAGGGGGTACAGTTAGCGGAAAAAGAAGGCCTGGATTTAGTCGAGATAGCAGCTTCGGCGCAGCCGCCGGTCTGCCGCATCATGGATTTCAGTAAATACAAATATGACCAGGAGAGAAAAGAGCGCGAGCTTAAGAAAAAGCAAAGGCAATTTAGGTTAAAAGAAATCCGCGTAAAGCCCAATATTGAAGAACACGATTACCAGGTTAAATTAAGGCATACTTTGGAATTTTTAGGAAAGAAAGATAAGGTTAAGGTAAGTCTTTTCTTCCGCGGCAGAGAGATGGCGCACCAGGAATTCGGAAGAAAGATTCTAGATAAATTTATTCAAGACACACAGACAGTCGGTCAGATCGAGAAAGGGCCTAGCCAGGAAGGCCGTATTATGTCTATGACTATCGCACCCAAATAAGTGCGCACATAAGTTAAGGAGCAGTATATTAAAATGCCGGCGACATAACTTATTTGTGCGAACTTACCCCCACACCAATTTTATGGTGCTGAGGGGTAAGAGAATTGGTGTGGGGGTTTAATTCGCAGACGTCCCGAAAATTCGGGACTACAATTTACGTCGCTTATGCTCCGTAAATTGTCTGCTCATTAAAGCAAGGAGGAAAATGCCAAAATTAAAGACAAGAAAAGCAGTCGCAAAAAGGATTAAATTTTCCAAGACGGGTAAAATGAAAAGAAGGCGCGCTTACAAAAGCCACATCTTGACTAAAAAAACTAGCAAGAGAAAGCGCCGATTAAGACAATCAACTCTTGTAAACAAGGATAATAAATCTTTTATAAGGAGGTTACTACCATATGGTTAGAATCACGCATTCAGTAGCAAGCCATCGACGTAAAAAAAGAGTGCTAAAAGCTGCCAAAGGCCAATGGGGCGATCGCAGCAAGCGTTTTAGGCATGCTAAAGAATCTTTAATGCACAGCATGAAATACGCCTATCGCGACAGAAAGGTGAAAAAAAGAGTATTTCGCAGCCTCTGGATAACGCGTATAAATGCAGCCTGCAGAGCTTGCGGTATCACTTACAGCCGTTTTATGAATGGTTTGAAGAAAGCCAATATATTGCTTGATAGAAAAGCGCTAGCCGAAGTAGCAGTTACAGATAAGGCAGCCTTTAAAAAATTAGTCGAGCTAGCCAAGTAAAAAAGCGAGGCGAAATGCATATTATTATTATTGGTTGTGGTCGTGTGGGCGGGGAGCTTGCCAAGCTACTTTCTTCCGAGGGGCACAACGTCGTTATTATTGACAAAAATCCCCATGCGTTTAACAGGCTAGGTGCAGGATTTAACGGTATCACCTTGGTAGGCAATGGCTTTGATCCCGAGTTGTTAAAGTCAGCAGGAATTGAGAAGGCCGATGCCTTCTGCGCAGTAACAAACGGCGACAACACAAATATAATGTCATCCCAGGTCGCCAAAAAAATGTTTAATGTCCCCAAAGTTGTTGCCAGGGTCTATGATCCCAAGAGAGCAGAGATTTACAAGACCCTGGGCCTAGATGTTATAAGCGGGACCGTCCTTTTTGCTTCCATGTTAAGAGACAAGATTATAGAGAGCCGATTTAGCAGCTATCTCATTGAGACCGGCGAGCTAGGCGTTATAGAAATAGATATCAGTGATAAATTTAAAGGTAGGCCCGTGGAAGACATTAACATGCCGGGAGAATTTATTATCACCGCGGTCATAAATAAGAAAAGACAGACGATTATTCCCGAGCCAAGAACAGTTTTAGAAAAAGGCGATAAGATTATGGCGGTAGTCAAAACCGCAAGCCTTGGGAAGATAAGAAAAATATTCGAGCTGTAAAAAAGCTTGGTTAGTTAAGTCAGTTTAGACAGTTTCGTCAGTTAACCGTAATAACTGAATTAACTGACCTAACTGCCATAACTTATTAAACGAGGTGAATTATGTTTATAGTCATTGTCGGCGGCGGAAAAGTAGGTTTCTTTTTAGCCAAGAGGCTTTTCAAAGACAAACACACGGTTTCTCTGGTCGAAAAAGATAGAAACGCCTGTGAAACTATCGCCAAGCAGCTGGATATTTTAATCATACATGGCGATGGATGTAATGTAGAGAATTTAGAGCAGGCAGGCATAAAAAAAGCAGATGTTTTGGCTGCCGTTACCGGAGATGACGAGGATAATTTGGTGATCTGCCAGCTAGCAAAAGATAAATTCGGGGTAGGCCGTACCGTCGGCAGGGTCAATGACCCGGTAAATACCCATTCCTTTAGCGAGCTAGGCGTGGATGTGCCTGTCGATTCAACTAGCATCATCGCAAAGATTGTCGAAGAAGAAGTTTCTTTTTCTGATTTTGTCAATCTGATGAGTTTTAAACGCGGCAAGCTTGCTATAGTGCGCGTTGATTTGCCCGAAGATTCACCGGTAATAAATAAACGCCTACAAGATATAGCTCTGCCCCCGAGTTCGGTTTTGGTTTCCATTATCCGCGGAGAAGGGGTTATTGTCCCCCGCGGAGACACTGTGCTTTTGGCTAGCGACGATATCATTGCCCTTACCTTAGTTGAGAACGAACAGCAATTACTAAGCAGTCTTATCGGAAAGATTTAATCCGCCTACGTCCGCCACTCTAACAAAGGCGGTCTACGTCGGATGTCGCAAAAATAAAAATTAAGGCTCCAAAATGCAGAAGATCCTCCATGTGGTTCAAGGCATAGTTATCGAGATTATTTACGCTTTAGCTATAATGCTTTGCGCGTTTTTTATCGGCACAGCGGTATTAGTTATCTTTAAATAAATGATTCTTAAGCCCCAAATAGAAGACCTAAAGACTATCGGTTATTATCTTGGTAAAGTTATAATCGGCTTAGGCCTTTTTATGTTTTTACCGATCATCGTCGGGATCATTTTTAGAGAGATAAATCCTATACTAGATTTTTCTTTAGGTATTCTTATTTGCCTTTCTGCGGGCGGCGCGCTTATATTTTTCTGCAAGACCGAGCGCGACCTTAATTGGATGCAGGGCATGATCGTGGTTTCTCTGTCCTGGCTTGTAGCTTCCATTTTAGGCGCGGTTCCGTTTTATCTAAGCCATCATTGGGCGTCTTTTTTGGATGCCTGTTTTGATAGTATGTCTGGTTTTGCTACCACGGGCTTAGTCTTAGTCCAGGATTTGGATCATTTGTCCTATAGCCACAATATCTGGAGACACTTGATTATGTTTATGGGAGGTCAAGGTATTGTGGTTGTAGCCTTAAGTTTCTTGGTAAAAGGAATGTCCGGCGCCTTTAAGATGTATGTGGGAGAAGCTAGGGAAGAGAAAATCCTGCCTAATGTAATAAGCACGGCGCGTTTTATTTGGCTGGTTAGCATTCTCTACTTTATTTTATTTACCTTGGCGCTTGGGGTAGTTGGCTGGTTAAATGGGATGAAACCGGCTAATGCCTTCTTCCACGGCGCCTGTATATTTATGGCTGCTTTTGATACGGGCGGATTTGCCCCGCAATCTCAGAATATCCTTTATTATCATAGTTTTCCTTTTGAAATCATTACGATAACTATTATGATTTTGGGCGCAATGAATTTTAAAATGCATTATCATATTTGGGCGGGAAACCGCAGGGAGATATTAAGGGATATCGAGACTATAACTTTTTTTACCACTGTAATGCTTACCTTTGCCATTACAGCTATCGGCTTAGAAAGAATGGGTATTTATCCCGCGCCGCTGGTGCTATTCCGTAAAGGATTTTTTCAGTTGATTTCGGCGCATACCGGCACCGGATATACCACGATATATTCCAGTCAGTTTATTAACGGCTGGGGTAATCTTGCATTGGTAGGGATAATCTCTGCTATGGCATTGGGTGGCAGCGCCTCTTCTACTACTGGCGGCATAAAGATGTTGCGTATCGGAATTGTATTTAAGGCTTTAAGAGAGGACATAAAAAGGATTGTGTTGCCGGAGAACGCTATTTTAGTCCAGAAATTCCATCACATAAAGGAAATATTTTTAGACGATAAGCAAGTAAGGGCCGCTCTTTTAATCACTTTGTCATATCTTATGCTTTATGGCATAGGTTCGCTCGTGGGCATGTTATTCGGCTATCCATTTTTGAATTCATTATTTGAGTCTACTTCTGCCGCAGCCAATGTTGGTTTATCTTGTGGCATCACAGATGTCGGCATGCCGGCAGCGTTAAAGATTACTTATATGGTCCAGATGTGGGCAGGGCGCCTGGAGTTTATTTCGGTGTTTGCCTTAATCGGATTTATTATCGCCTGGGTAAAAGGAAGATGATGAGCAAGAATCTTAAGTCGGTTTTATTTTTGGTATTGATGGCGATTTGTTTAGCGGCTTCAGTTTGTTTTGCGCAGCCCCTTACAAGCCAGGAATTAATTGAGCGCGCCAAAGAATACGACGGGAAAACTATTTCTTATCTAGGAGAAGCAATCGGAGATGTAATGTACCGAGGGGATTTTGCCTGGGTTAATGTTAATGATGGATCTAACGCTATTGGAATTTGGGTTAAAAAAGATTTAGCAGAAAAAATAACCTTAACCGGCAGTTACAAATTTATCGGTGATACTATTCTTGTTGAGGGGAGATTTAATCGCTCTTGTCTTGAACACGGCGGAGACCTGGATATTCATGCTAACAGTTTGACGATAATAAAAAATGGGAGCAAGGTAGAAGAAAAGATAAATATCTATAAGATTATCGCTGGTTTAGCATTCATGGCGATAGTTTTATTTCTCGGGCTGCTAAGATTCTTAAGGAAAGCGTTTAGAAAAAGGTAAAGAATGTTTAGAAATATTTCCGATATTGAAAAAGATGCCTTTGAAGAAATTCAGAAGGCCCAGGATATTTCCGACCTGGAAAAGGCGCGCATAAAATATCTGGGAAGGCGTGGCATAATCACCGATATTATGTCCCGGCTTCCGGAATTATCCCCCGAACAAAGGCCGCTAGTAGGAAAACAGGCTAATGACTTAAAGGTGAAGCTTATCGCGTTACTTTCAGAAAAACAAAGGCAGCTTAAGGATACAGTCCAGACCGAAACTAAAGAAAAATTAGACTTAAGCCTTCCAGGGATCAAAGAAGAGCCTGGCCATGAACATCCGTTAACTATCACTATTAAGAAGATCTGCGATATCTTTGTAGGTATCGGTTTTAAAGTGGTTGAAGGCCCGGAGATTGAAACAGAATACAATAATTTCACCGGACTAAATATTCCGATAGAACATCCATCAAGAGATGTATTTGATACATTCTATCTAGCTACTCGATCTTCGATGCCTGCCCGTCCGGCAGGCGGGCTCGATACTCGTAAAAACGAGAATCGAGGATCTAGGATCGAGGATCGATTGTTACTACGCAGCCACACATCTCCCGTGCAAATTAGGGCGATGTCAAAATATAAGCCGCCGCTAGCCGTAGTTGTGCCGGGCAAGGTTTACCGGCCCGACGCGGTAGATGCCAGCCACTCATTTATGTTTCACCAGGTGGAAGGATTTCTCGTTGACAGCGATGTAAAATTCTCGCATCTAAAAGGCGTTTTGACTCACTTTTGTAAAGAGATGTTCGGCAAAGACATTAAGATGCGTTTTCGGCCGCATTTTTTCCCGTTTACCGAACCGTCTGCGGAAGTAGATATCTCATGTATTATCTGTAAAGGCAAGGGTTGTTCGGTCTGCGGCAGGAAAGGCTGGCTTGAGATTTTAGGCTCTGGCATGATTCATCCCAATGTTTTTAAACATGTTGGTTATGATAGTAAAAAATACACGGGATTTGCTTTTGGCATGGGCGTTGAAAGAATCGCCATGCTTAAATATGGTATAAACGATATCCGATTATTTTTTGAAAATGATTTAAGGTTCTTAAAACAATTCTAATTTAAAGGGTGTGGGTGAGTTGTGAGTTTTGAGTCGGGCAATGAGTTGTGTGTTGTGGGTAAAAATAAAACCCATAAACCATTCTCATAACTCGACACATAACTCATAACAAATCCTCACAACAAAAGAGCTCAAATTAAAAAAAGGGGCGGAAATGAAAAAACGCGTTTTGTTTTTGATAAGTTTTATTTTTTTATCCTCATCTTTTTGTTTTGCCCAGGAAACCGTCACCATTACCACCTATTATCCCGCGCCGTATGGAGTGTATCAGCAGATGAGGTTATTTCCTGTTAACGGCAATGCTTTTACATGCGATGCAACCCACAGAGGAGAAATGTATTATCATGATGATACGGCCCCTAGAGCAGCAGGCCTTTACTATTGTAACGGCACTAGTTGGATGGCAGCTGGCGGCGGAGGCAATTGGACATTGGATACTGCTTCTACCCCGAACAATCTTTACCTCAGCGCCCCTGATGCTAATACGCAGGTGGGCATAGGTGTGGCAAACCCCGGATTGAATGACGCAAGAATTAAATTGGAAGTGCAAGGTGGAGCAATTCAAGCTACCGGCGGATTGATTATTGAGACCAGAACCAGCGACCCCGGAACGCCTGTTGTCGGCCAAATCTGGCTAAGGACAGATCTTTAATATGTGGACTAAACTCATAATTTTATTTGCCAGTTTTATAATATTTTTTGCTTCTGCCGTTACTGCTCAGGCAGGCAATTGGTTCATAAAAAATATAGATGGCGGCTTCTGGACTTCTATTGCCGTTGATCCAAATGATAATGTTCACATTAGTTACTATTATTATAGTACCGCGGATCTTAGATATGCCACCGATGCCTCGGGCTCTTGGATTACTACCGCCATAGATACCACTGGAAGCACGGGTTTTTATACCTCTATAGCCCTTGATAACACTAACAAGGCTCACATTCTCTATGTTCGAAATCTTGGCGTTGCGTCGTATGGTATCCAATATGCCACCAGCTTAGGCGATGTAAGAATTCCGGTAAGCGGTAACAATATAGTCTGGGGGCAGCCCTCCGTTGCCGTCGATGCAAGTAATAAGGTTCATATAACTTATTTTGATTATACCAATAAATTGCTTAAATATGCCTATTCCGCTACTCCCCTGACAACCCCATGGACTTCGGAGACGACAGGTATTTCTTTTGCTACTATAAGCGAAAGTGCCTGTCAGGCATCCATTGTCGTTGGTTCAGATAACAAGGTTCATATTGTTTATTATGATGCCCCTAATTCGGCTATTAAGCACATTATCAGGCAAACCTCTGGTGTATGGGGAGCTCCAGTCACTGTGGATTCGGGCTCGTCTTTTAGCTACATATCTGTTGTTATCAAAAATAATAATCTATACACAACCTATTCTAAAGGTACAGATATCAAATATGCTGTCTATTCCTCTGCCTCAAGTTCTTGGGGGGCTCCCGAGACGGTAGAATCCGGTAATCTTAGCAGTCCTTCTATTGCCGTGGATTCCAATAATAAGGCGCACATCAGTTATCGTGATGCGGCGAATACTGATATAATATATGCGAATAATATTTCCGGTGCCTGGTCTAGAGAGGTTGTGGATTCAGATTCGCCCGCGGGTGGTTATAATTCTGTTGCCGTTGATTCGGATAACAAGGTTCATATAAGTTATTTTTCTAACAACTTCCTTAGATATGCTACTAATGCCTACGTGGATATTGGCTTAAGAATTCGTGACAGAGCCACTACTACAGTGCGTATTGCCTGCCAGGGGCCGGGCTTTATTACCTCTCCTTTAAGGATAAGAAATGATGATGGGCTAACTTATGGCATTGCTTTGGTAGGTCTCAGTAGCTCCAAAGCCAGCAAGGCAAGGATAAGGACATCTTCCGGAACGAAGGCTTTAAGAAAGTTTTTTCCTTAACTTCACAGAACAGATGGTTTATAATGATTTTTTTAAGTAGAAAAAGCGAGGTGGGAAAATGAAAAAGACTTTTTGCTGTTTATTTTTCGGGCTTCTCTTATCCTCATCTTTTTGTTTTGCCCAGGAAACCGTCACCATTACCACCTATTATCCTTCACCTTATGGCGTGTACAATGTTTTAAGACTATATCCTTTAATAACCGCCCCCGCTTCATGCAGT
>VGKH01000020.1 GCA_016867135.1 Candidatus Omnitrophota bacterium | reverse complement strand
ATTAAATGACCGTCCGCGCAAAACATTGGGATGGCATACGCCTCATGAAAAATTCGCTGAACTGTTGCGTTAGCAACTTGAATCTACGGTGTCCCTGTTATAATCTTGAATAGTATGCCAAAACTGATGCAAAAAACTAAAAAAACCGATTCAGAGAATTACATCAAATTCCTCGGCACGGGAGGGAGATGTTGGTAACTGAGTAAGGTTATCCGGTTATCAGGGAATCAGGGACTAGGGAATCCGGATATCGGGTTATCAGGGACAAGATTTTTTCCGGATATCCTGTTTTCCTGATATCCTAGTCCCAGATATCCTGATTACCTGATGCCCTTGAATTATACAATATGCCAAAACTAACCACCAAAAATAAAAAAGCTAACTCAGAGAACTATATAAAATTCCTCGGAACCGCTGGTGCTCGGTTTGTAATGATAAAGCAGCTGCGCGCATCCGGCGGGATATGGGTATCATATAAAGGCACTAATGTTTTGATTGATCCGGGCCCGGGAAGTATTGTTAGATGTTCGATAAGCAAGCCAAAATTAGATCCCACGACGCTTGACGGAATAATTCTTACCCATAAACATCTCGACCATTCAAACGACATCAATGTAATGATTGAAGCCATGACCGAGGGCGGGTTTAAGAAAAGAGGAACTGTTTTCGTTCCGTCTGATGCTTTGGATATTGATCCGGTGATTTTGGCACATACCCGTAGTTTTCCAGACCAGATAATCACATTAAAAGAAGGCAAAGAATATTCTATCGGAAATATAAAATTCGCCACACCCAAACGCCATCTGCACACGGTTGAGACCTACGGATTAAAATTCCTTTTTGATAAGTTAACGGTAGCCCTGATTGCCGACACGCGGTATTTTCCGGGCATAGAGGATTATTACAAGTCCGACATCGTGATTATAAATCTGGTTTTTTATGAGCCCCGGCCGGGAATTGACCATTTAAATTTTGAAGAGGCCAGACAGATTATCCGGAATATTAATCCGGCCATGGCAATTTTGACGCATTTTGGCATGTCAATGCTCAAAAACAAACCGCACGATTTAGCGGAAGAATTAAAGGCAAACACCGGCATAAATGTCGTGGCAGCTTATGATGGGATGAAGCTGGTAATTCCATAGTAAGTTATACGTTGAAAGGTTGCGCTGCTGGAAACGGCAGTCGTCCGTCGGTAAACGTCAAAAAACTATTTTAAACGTAACCGTAAGACGTCCAACGATTCTAGCCGCGCCACCGATAAACGTAAGACGCTCTTCATTTTTACGATTTATTTCTTAAAAGCTTTTGTCAATTAACAGAAAGATGGTAAAATGGGTTATGAACCAGCGCTAGAAAAATCCTGGAGCGCGCTTAGCAGTTTAACAAAAGAAAGTTCACTTTCAACCAGGTTCCTTTCCGATGAATATAGCGTAGATGTAAAGAAAAGAGAAATTCTGTCCTTGTCTTGCAACGCAAAAGCCAAAGATTTCTACAGCATTTTAATTTTACATTATTTAATCCAGGAATCAAAAGGGCTTCCAGTACTTACAAGCGAGTGGGCGTCTTTTCAGGAATTCGACGGAGGCCAGGGATATTATCCGGCATTTAGAAAGAGGGTAATCGAGCCTATATTAAGGAAATACGGTTCAAATCCTAATGCGCTTCTTGAGTTAGTTGAGAGGTTTCCCGCAAAGACCGTACAATTCGGCGACGCAGGTTTAGTCATCGAGGTATTCAGTCAGGTTCCGGTATTGATTACTTTATGGAAGGGCGATGAGGAGTTCGGCCCTGAAGCAAACATGCTTTTTGATAAAAGCATTGCCAAGATTTTTGTCACCGAAGATATTGTGGTTTTAGGGGGAATAGTTGCTAGTTTAATTTAAAATTCGAAATCCGAATATCGAAGCACGAAACAATATCAAATTTTCTAAATTCAAATTTTCAAAACATTCTGTTTCGGCAATTGAACATTAGAATTTCGGATTTGTTTCGAATTTCGAAATTAACAATTAATCAGTAAAATTTCTAAAAGAGGATAATATGGCTGAACATTCAGTAAAAGTCGGATTTAGTTTTGGCGCGACTTCAGGAGTAATCACAGCTCTTGGTTTAATGATGGGACTTCATTCAGGCACAGGTTCACAACTAGTGGTTATAGGTGGAATCTTGACTATTGCCATAGCAGATGCTTTCTCCGACGCCTTGGGAATTCATGTGTCAGAAGAATCGGAAAATATCCATACCCCAAAACAGATATGGGTCGCTACCATTTCAACGTTTTTATCCAAATTTATCTTTGCCCTGACGTTTGTTGTGCCGGTTTTACTCTTTAAGCTCAATACCGCAGTTTTAGTTAATATCGCTTGGGGTCTATCTGTTTTGTCCGTTGTAAGTTTTAAAATGGCTAAAGAACAAAATGTAAGGCCCTGGAAAGTAGTTATGGAACATATGATTATCGCAAGTACCGTTATTATAATAACGCATTATTTGGGGTATTGGATCGCACTTAGATTTAATTAATGAAAGATTTTAAAACTCTAAACACTAAACTCGAAACTCTAAATAAGCTCAAAACTCCAAACACAAAACTCACCTCGTGCCGAGCACTCGGTGCGTGGCAAAACTTTGGGTTTTGAATTTGGGATTTTTGATTTGTTTAGAGTTTAGGGTTTAGGATTTAGGGTTTAACATTTATTTGTTTTAAAACGGGGGTGAATAATGAGCGGTATTTTTGGAGTAGTAGCTAAAGAAAATTGTGCAGATATTCTTTTTTATGGGACAGATTATCACTCCCATTTAGGGACAGAATACGGTGGCCTGGCGGTCTTAGGAAAAGATTTCACCCGTCGCATCCACAATATCAGCCAAAGCCAGTTTAAGTCTAGATTTTTTGATGATTATAAAAGTATAGAGGGCAATAAAGGTATCGGGGTTATCAGCGCACTGGATGAGCAGCCGATTTATCTTAATTCCCGCCTTGGAGCTTTCTGTTTAGTTACAAACGGGATTATTGAAAACAGCGAAGACCTGATGGCGCAGATGCTAAAACGTGGTGAGTCCTTCAGCGAGGTAAGCCGAGACAAGGTTAATACTACAGAGCTTGTCGCCAAGATTATCAGCCAGGGAAAGGATATCGTCGATGGGATAGATAAAGTATTTGATGTTATAGAGGGGTCTTGTTCGCTTTTATTGTTGAATAAAGATGGGGTGTATGCGGCAAGAGATAGGTTGGGATATACGCCGTTAGTCGTCGGGAAACAGGAAGATTCCGGAGCCTGGGCAGTCACTACTGAATCCTGCGCTTTCCCAAATATTGATTTTGCGATAGTTAAGTATATCGGACAGGGTGAGATTGTTTTGTTGAAAGAAAGCGGCATGGTGCAAAAGAAGCAAGCTCAAGAGACCAACCAGATTTGTTCTTTTCTTTGGATCTACACCGGTTTTCCTGCTTCCAGTTATGAGGGAATTAATGTGGAGATGGTCCGGGAAAGATCGGGCAGATCGCTGGCAAGGCGCGACATGGATATAGAGGTAGATGTTGTCTCCGGAGTCCCTGACTCAGGAATTGCTCACGCCATAGGATATGCCCAGGAATCCGGCAAGCCATACAGAAGGCCCTTGGTCAAATATACGCCAGGCTATGGTAGAAGTTATACGCCTCCGTCGCAGGAAACGCGCGATTTAATCGCTAAGATGAAACTTGTTCCGATCAGAGAAATTATCCAGAATAACAGGATTGTGGTTTGCGAGGATTCTATCGTCCGCGGAACGCAACTCAAGAATTTTACGATCAAGAAATTATGGGACTGCGGGGCAAAAGAGGTTCATGTTAGGCCGGCCTGTCCGCCCTTGATGTTTCCCTGTAGGTTTAATTTCTCCACCCGTTCTATACACGAACTAGCCGCCCGCAAGGCAATCCGCAGCATTGAAGGCCGCGATTTAGAAAATGTTTCTGAATATACCGACCATACCAGCGAAAAATACAAGAAGATGGTAGATTGGATCAAGCGCGATATAGAAGTTACGACTTTAAGATACCAGACAGTTGAAGACATGGTTGAGGCCATAGGATTGCCCAAGGAGAAATTATGTCTTTTCTGCTGGACGGGTGAATGCCCGCTTCAGTGTTCGAGCAAGACCAAGAAGGAAAAAGTTTCGGCTAGGGAGATCCCGGAGTTCTAAGGAATAACCAAGATGTCAAAGACAGTAATTCATAAACTCACTGATTTTGGCCAGAGCATATGGCTGGATAATATTAATAGATTTTTGATTGAAAGCGGAAAGCTAGGCCAAATGATCGAAATGGGTTTGTCGGGCCTTACTTCTAACCCAACTATTTTTGACAAAGCAATCAGTGAAAGCCAGAGTTATGACGCAAGGATAGCGCAATTCAAAAGCGCGGGTAAGTCTACTTTTGAAATTTACGATGATTTGACCGTCCGCGATATCCAGGATGCCGCCGATATGTTTGGGGAAGTCTATAAGTCAAGCGGAGGTTTAAACGGATATGTGAGTTTGGAGGTTGATCCGCGTATCGCCTCGGATACAGAGGCGACATTAAAAGAGGCGCAGAGGCTATACCGCAAAGTGAATCGTCCCAATGTAATGTTCAAGATTCCTGCCACAGAAGAAGGTTTTCCTGCCGTTGAAGAACTTCTGGCGCTAGGAATCAATATAAATGTTACCTTGATTTTCTCCGTCGAACAGTATGTAAAGACTGCCCAGATCTTCTTAAGAGGGCTGGAAAAATTATCCCGAAATTCCGATGATTTAAGCAAGACCGCTTCAGTAGCCAGCGTATTTGTCAGTAGAGTTGATTCGGTTATCGATAAAGCCCTGGATGAACTTATCGCCAGAGAAGAAGATTCTCAAAAGAAAACTAAACTTATTTCTTTAAAAGGCAAAGCAGCAGTTGCCAATTCATCATTAATTTATAAGAAATCAAAGGAGATTCTTTCAACCGAAGATTTTAAGCGGCTGGCGACAAAGAAAGCGCGGCTACAGAGGGTACTTTGGGCATCAACCAGCACCAAAAATCCTGGCTACAATGATATCAAGTATGTCAGCGAATTAATCGTCAAGAATACAGTAAATACTCTTCCCGGTAATACCTATGAGGCGTTTCTGGATCACGGGAATGTGAAAGAGGCATTAAAAGATAATTTTAAAGACGCGGAAAACATCATCAACGATTTAATGCATATCGGAATAGATGTTAATAAGGTTTGCGAAAAATTATTGAAAGACGGAGTGGCGGCTTTTCAGAATTCATTTTCTTCGCTACTTAGCTCTATAGAGAAAAAGGCAGATAGTTTATGCCTTGAACAGAATGCCAGGGGGTGAAATAGGTTTTAGGATAACATGATTGGAAAATACTTTAGCAAGATTCCACAGAAATACGAAGATGAGTTTTTAAGAAACCAGACCGATTTTATCAAAAGCCGCGTAAGGCTTCTCTGCGGTTTAGTTATCGGAATTTATTTTTCCCTAACCCTGGTCAGTTTCTTGTTCTTGCCAAAGCAATTTAAGCTCCAGGAGATTTATATCTGGGGTGCTCTTGTGTTGGGCGGCCTTTTAATACTATCTCTAAATAGAAGAGCCAGGACAATAAAGGAAGCTAAGCGCAACACCTATCTGTTTGTTACCTTGTTCTTGATTATTCTTATCAGGGTCAATATTTTAAACCCCGACCAGATACCTATTGCGACTTTAATATATCTTTTAGTTTTATTTTTAGTTTCATTTACCATACCTTGGCGGCCTCTTGAGTCAGTCCCGATTACTTTCACGCATATCGCGGCTTATTCCTACCTATATTCTCATGTACAAAGATTTATGCCTGAGACGGTTCGCTCCGATTTCAGTTGGACAACGTATATAACCGGTTTAATGTTTTTCCTAAATGCCTTTGTGTTGGTTTTGATTATTAGGGAGAGAGAAACCACAAGAGAAATTGAGAACTTCGTACTTTTAAAAGACGTTGAGGCGAAGAATGCGCAGATGGAGAAGGAGCTTGAGCTGGCGACAAAAGTCCACCAGACGCTTGTTCCTAAATCCATAGAGACGGATTTGGTGGATATTGCAGTTATGTATCTTCCCATGTCTCATATCGGGGGAGATTATGCCAGATTCCATTTTATCGATAATGAGAGATTGATTTTTATCATCTGTGATGTTACCGGCCACGGTGTTTCTGCTGCGCTTTTAGTCAATAGGTTCCACTCGGAATTTGAGCAATTGGCTGAGCAGGGAAAGCAGCCAGGAGTTTTATTGAAAGAGCTGAATAATTTTATCGTCAGAGAATTCCAGGATAGCAACATGTATATTAGCGCCTTTTGCGGGTTCCTCGATTTTAAAGAAAAGAAGTTTGTTTATTCAAATTATGCCCATCCTACCCAATATTTCTATAAAGCCACTGATTCCAGCATACTTTATCTTGGTTCTCAAGCGGCTTTGTTGGGGTTGTCATTCGGCGATGAAGGGGCAATCTATCAAAGCCAGGCAGATTTTGAACGAGGAAACAGGCTTTATATGTTTACCGACGGAGTAATTGAGACCAGAGGCTTGGGCGATGAAGAATTCGGGATGCAGAGGCTGGAAGATTTTATCCAAAGAAATCATGGATTAAAACCCGAAGCCTTCAACCGCAAATTATTTGATGAGCTAAACGCCTTCAAAACCGAAAAATTCAAAGACGATATATTTATTTTGACCGTGGGGATCAAATAAGATATGGAACCCAAGGCGATTGCCTTAGTAATCTTTTTTCTGGCATATACTTTATTTGTCTTTCTGACCAAGAGAAGGACTATCGTAGCCGTTTCAGCGGCAATTTTCCTAATCCTTTTTAAGGTTATGTCACCGAAAGAGGCATTCTTTGCTATAAACTGGAATGTCATGGGGATTTTTGTCGGCACGCTTGTCATCGCTAATATTTTTATGGAAAGCCGCATGCCGGCGTACCTGGCCGAAGTTATCGTCAACAAAGCCAAAAATACCGCCTGGTCGATTTTATTTATCTGCATATTAACCGGGTTTATCTCGGCATTCGTGGAAAACGTGGCCACGGTTTTGATTGTTGCGCCCATTGCTTTGTCGCTTGCCAAGAAGTTAAAAATCAATCCAATGAATATGATGATTGGTATTGCTATTTCAAGTAATCTTCAGGGCGCAGCCACTTTAATCGGAGATCCTCCCAGCATGCTACTCGGCGGTTTTGCCAAGATGAATTTCGTGGATTTCTTTTTTTATCGGGGGCGGCCGAGCATTTTCTTTGCCGTGGAGATTGGGGCGTTGGTTTCGTTTGTGGTTTTGTATTTTATCTTCAGGCATAATAAAGAAAAAGTGCAATTGGTGAGAGTGGAAAAAGTAAAATCTGTTGTTCCGACAATTATTCTGGTTGGGTTGATTATTCTTTTGGCATTATCATCGTTTTTTGATGTAGGTTTTTCTTATATGGCAGGCATTATCTGCATGATAGTTGGGATTATCGCCATGCTTTGGGAGAAATTTATAAACAAGACCCCAGTTTTTGACGGAATAAAATCGCTGGATTGGGACACTACTTTTTTCCTGATGGGTGTGTTTGTTCTCGTGGGCAGCATTACTTTAACCGGCTGGATCGAGACTTTATCTAGCTTTCTCTCAGGGATCGTCGGAGGAAATATATTTTTATGCTACACAATTATAGTCTTTCTTTCCGTGTTGTTATCGGGTTTTATCGATAACGTTCCGTTTTTGGCAGCGATGCTTCCGGTGGGTATTTCTTTAGCCGATAAGCTTGCGATAAACCCTTCGCTTTTACTTTTTGGATTACTTATCGGCGCAAGCCTGGGAGGCAATATAACTCCTATCGGAGCATCGGCAAATATCGTTGCCTGTGGGATACTCAAAAAAGAAGGATATGAAGTTAGATTTAAAGACTTCATGAAGATCGGAATTCCGTTTACTTTAGCTGCAGTCGTTGCTGCCTATTTATTTGTTTGGTTTGTTTGGTATAAATAAGTTTAATAAGCCACTATCTTGTTGACAAATATTCTAGATTCGGTATAGTTATTAGTGGTTTCTTTCGCCACATTCAATGGTAACGCTAAAGCGTGAGCCATTCGTGATATAACAGTTAGCTGGTTTTATTATTTAAAAGGCATAATAATAGATGGGCATATTAGTAGTAGCATTTACTCTTCTTGCGGGTGGCTATATTGGTTGGGCCATCGGAGCAAACGACGCGGCAAATTGCGTCGGCGCGGATATCGGCTCAGGCAAGATGACCGTTAGGCAGGGCATAATCATAACCTGCCTTTTTAGTTTTTTAGGAGCGATTCTTTTAGGATCAAGGGTAATCAAGACAATAGGTAAAGGAATAGTCCCGTTAGATACCCTGGATCCTCAAATCGCTGTTTTTATCGCTTTAGCCGCCTGTTTCGGCGCGGGAACCTTGGTTTTGGTTGCAACATTGAGGGGCTTGCCTGTTTCTACAAGTCATGCGATAGTTGGAGCAGTAGCAGGAGCAGGCTTGGCTATCGGCGCTCCGGTAATTTGGAAAAAACTATTAGATATTTTCATTTGTTGGGTATTGACACCCGTTGGAGCAGCAATAATGTCTTACATATTATATAGGCCTTTTAGGAGAATCTTTTATTATCTTGTACCTAGGAGATTTAACGATGGTGTCGCGACATTCTTTGTATTTCTCACTAGTATATATATGGCTTTCACTTGGGGCGCTAATGATGTGGCTAATGCGACCGGTATAATTACGGGCGCAGGCATAATGAATGCAAGGCAGGCAGCAGTTTTTGGTTCTATCGCTATTATAATCGGTATCGCGACTTTTGGCCGTAAAGTTATTCAGACGGTTGGATTCGGCATAACTAGGCTTGCGCCTTTGATGGCGATTGTGGCAGAATTGGCATGCGCATTAAATGTGCAT
Source organism: Candidatus Omnitrophota bacterium (assembly GCA_016867135.1). Taxonomy (GTDB): domain Bacteria; phylum Omnitrophota; class Gorgyraeia; order VGKH01; family VGKH01; genus VGKH01. The sequence goes on along the minus strand of VGKH01000020.1, from coordinate 8,213 downwards.
TTATATACTGTGTTTGGTATACCGGTTTCCACCAGTCACTCGATAGTCGGAGCAGTTGTAGGCGTAGGTTTAGTTAAGGGTATCAAGATGGTCAATAAAAAGATGGTTGGCGAAATTGTTTTTGCCTGGAGCCTTACGCCGTTCGTCAGCGGATTAATATCTTTTTTAGCTATAAAATTAATTTTTATTTTTGTTAAATAGGGGGGGGATTTAGAATGAAGGAATCAAGAAACATATTAGGGTGGCTAGGGATGAAGCAAGAGCAGCTTGTTTTAGAGGATGCCAACAAACACATCGATGTCACTTATCAGACCGTGGAGTGGTTTAAGAAAGCCATTCAGGCATTTATCTCCGGAGACGCTCAGGGTAAACAAAAAGCGATTAAGATGGTTCGCGAATGCGAACGCCAGGCTGACGCATTGCGGTCAAAGATGGTTGATGAATTATCTGAAGGTCTTTTAGTGCCTCCGGACAGGGAAGACCTTATGCATTTCGTTAAATCTCTGGATAGGATTGCCGACTGGACCAACGGCGCTGCAAGAATTTTAGATTTTATTGAGGCAAAGCTACCGCAGGCAGTATTGACTGAGCTTTCGGTTGGGACCGATTTGATTTTTACCTCTATTTCTAAATTAAGAGAGGGAATACAGTCGGTTATGAAAAATGACTTAAAGCAGGCGATAATTGATTGTAACGAAGTGGAGGTCTGCGAAACCAAAGCAGACGACCAAAAGAGAGTTTTAATCGGATTAATAATCAAAGCTAAGCTTGATGCGCCTACGCTTTTGTTAACTTATCAGCTGGCAGAATATATGGAAGGCGTTACCGACAAGATAGAAGACGCCGCTGATTTTATCAAAGTGGTAGCCATAAAGTCAAAATAATCATTTTCTTAAAAAGCTTCTAATCTTGGTTAGTTTTATCCATCCAATAACTGAGCATCTCTTTAAGATTTTACCAATATTAAGTCAGTGTTTTTAAATAATCATAATTATAAAGAGGTTAGATGAAGAAGGAGATTTTATTTATAATTGGATTAGTTATGTTTTTGGCAACCAAGATTTATGCTTACGATGACGGAGATTTCCAGGTATGGAATACAGATACAGAGGAATTAAAAATTAACAAGGATTTAAAATTAGCTCTTGAGGAGGAATTTCGCTGGGGAGATAACGCTAATGAATTTTACTATCAACATTACGACGTCGGTTTTACCTATAGTCTAGAAAAATGGTTGAATACCGGCGGCGGATACCGGCACGTCTATGAATTGAAGAAAGGAAAATTTAAGCTTGAAAATGAGCCGTATCTAACCGCAACTCTACTGTGGGACTTAGAAGGACTAAAGTTTGAAGACCGCAGCCGCTTAGAATATCGCCATTTTGACTATCAGGATGATTCTTGGAGATATCGTAACAAGATTACAGCCAAATTACCATGCAAATTTACCAAGATGGATATTCAGCCATACCTTTCAGATGAGATTTTTATTAGTTTTAATGGAATAAGCGAAATGAATCAAAATAGGTTTTCTTCCGGTTTTGCCATGAATCTTACCAAGAACCTAAAAGCGGAGATTTACTACATGCTACAGACCACTAAAAGCTCCGGGCATTGGTTAGATGCCAATATATTAGGTACTAAGCTAAAATTTACATTTTGAATATAGCTTAATCAAGCATCAGCCAGAGAAATTAAATAACAAATAACCCTGCCGATTTAATAATCTTGCCTAATCTAGTGAGTTGTGGGATAATATTTTCTCTAACTTCTTTATTTTTTAATAACTTATTGCTTATAAATAAGATTGGTATAATCCAGAAAAAAATGTATTTAACTTAATTTTAATAATATGGTAGATTTTAGTTTAATTTTTCGGGCTTTAAGGTACAGGAATTACCGGCTTTTCTTTGTTGGGCAGAGTATTTCTTTGGTCGGGACTTGGATGCAAATGGTAGCAATGAGTTGGCTGGTGTATCGGCTGACAAACTCGGCGCTGCTGTTGGGGGTTGTGGGATTTGTCGGGCAAATCCCGACTTTTTTACTGGCTCCTTTTACTGGGGTTATCGCCGACAGGTACAACCGCCACAAGATTTTAATTCTGACTCAGAGCCTGGCTTTGTTACAGGCCTTAATTTTAGCTATACTTGTTCTTACGGGCAGTATAACTGTTAAACAGATTATCATGCTAAGTATTTTTCTCGGCCTTATAGGTTCGCTGGACATCCCCGTGCGCCAGGCATTTACCATAGAGATGATCGAGAATAAAGAAGATTTAGGAAACGCCATTGCTTTAAATTCATCGATGGTGAATTTGGCCAGATTAATCGGCCCATCTTTAGCGGGGATACTTATCGCGAGCGTAGGAGAAGGGATTTGTTTTTTATTCAATGCTATCAGTTATTTGGCGGTAATCTTTTCTTTGTTGGCGATGAAGTTTGTGCCGCGCGAAATAAAACTTGCTGCCAATCATATTTTGTATGATATAAAAGAAGGTTTTGTCTACGCATTTAATTTTATGCCTATAAGGTCTATTCTTTTGCTTTTGAGTTTAGTAAGCCTTATGGGTGTACCGTATCAGATTTTGATGCCGATTTTTGCCCGGGATATTTTTCATGGCGGCCCCCAGACACTGGGGTTCCTGATGGCGATGTCTGGGATAGGCGCATTGACGGGAGCTATTTATCTTGCCGCAAGAAAAAGCGTACTTGGTTTAGGCAGAAGGATGGCTCTTGCTTCGGGTATTTTTGGGTTGGCAATTATTATTTTTTCTCTATCCAAAGTCTTATGGTTTTCTATGATGATTATGTTTGTTTCCGGTTTCGCTGTGATGGTGCAGATGGCAGCCAGCAATATCGTTTTACAGACTATCGTCGATGAAGAAAAGCGCGGCAGGATCATGAGTTTTTACACCATGGCTTTTATGGGCATGGCTCCTTTTGGGAGCCTGTTGTCAGGAAGTCTAGCCCATAAGATAGGCGCGCCTAATACCTTGATTTTCGGCGGGACTTGTTGTATATTAGGAGCGCTTATGTTTGCCAAGAATCTTCCTGCGTTGAGGCAGCATATACGGCCAGTTTATATCAAAAAGGGTATTATACCTGAGGTTGCTAAAGGCATAGGCGCAGCCAGCGGATTAGAAGTTCTATCAGACAGGTAAAATAGAGAATTGCGCAGCTCAGCATAGGGATATCTTTTTAAAGCGGAGGGCATGATGTTAGATTGGAAAATATTCGCAGTGGGATCGGCATTTTTTGCAGGTTTGACTGCTGTGCTGGCCAAAGTCGGGGTGAAGAATGTTCCTTCTAATTTGGCAACGCTTATAAGGACGATAGTCATTATAATCTTTTTGGCGGTTTTGGTGGGTCTGCGTCGTGAATGGAAAAACCCGTTTTCGATAGACAAGTTCAGTCTATTATTCCTGGTTTTATCGGCTATCGCTACCGGTCTTTCCTGGATTTGTTATTTTCGCGCCTTGCAGACTGGTCCGGCTTCTTTGGTTAGTCCCATTGATAAACTAAGTCTAGTGTTTACGATTATCCTTTCGGTTATATTTCTGGGCGAGCGTTTAGGCGCATATCAATTATTAGGGGCCTGTCTTATGGCGGCAGGAACCTTAATTATTATTTTAAAATAAAAATAAAGTTTTCTAGAAGACTATGAGAAAAATATCATTGGTGTCACTGGAACCTAATCGCAAAGGCAGAGTTGTTGAGATTTTAGGCGGCGCAAGTTTAAATAATAAATTGATGAGTATGGGCCTATATATAGGGAAGGAGATTACCAAATTAAGCCATATCGGTTTAAGGGGGCCGGTGGTAATAAAAGTTGGAAGAAGCATTTTGGCTCTTGGCCATGGCATGGCGTCAAAGATTATGGTGGAGATAGAATGATAAAGAAGATTTATCTTATCGGCAATCCCAATGTCGGGAAAAGCGTGGTTTTTTCGCGCCTTACCGGCGTGCAGGTAATGTCTTCTAATTATCCGGGTACAACCGTAGAAATCAGCAAAGGTTATCTAAGATTAGGAGAAGAAAGAGTTGAAGTTGTGGACTTACCGGGGACATATTCTTTAGAGCCAAGCTCCAGCGCCGAGAAAGTAGCCGTGTCCTTATTAAATGAATATCCAAGAAATGAAATGGTAGTAATTAATATTCTTGATGCGACTAATCTGGAGAGGAACCTGCTTCTTACCTTGCAGCTGGTTGAAGCGGGATACCCTGTAATTGTCAGTTTAAATATGTGCGACGATGCAGGCCATAGAGGCATCAATATTGATACTACAAAATTGGAGAAACTCATAGGCGTTCCGGTGATTTCTACCTGCGCAGTCACGGGCTTGGGCATAAAATTATTAATCGAGAGAATAAAAGAGGGATCACCTACTGTAAAAAAGAGCCTGACTAACGAAGATCGCTGGAAGGAAATAGGAGCGATCATACAGCAGGTCCAGAGCTTGGAGCACCGGCATCATACACTCAGGGAGGTTTTAGAGGATGCGTCTGTCCGGCCATTGACCGGCTTAATAATGGCGGCGGGGATTATCTACGCCTCATTTAAAATCGTGCGTTTTATCGGAGAAACAATTATCGCCAGGATAACCGATCCTATATTTTCTAATCTATATCAGCCCGTTTTAGAGAAATTGACGCTGTGCTGGCAGGAAAGTGGTTTTTGGTTCCATTTGTTGATAGGGGATTTAATCGACGGAAAAATTGATTTTAAGCAATCCCTGGGCGTATTGACTACCGCGCCTTATATTGAATTCGGGATGGTTTTGCCATATATCGTAGCTTTTTATTTTATATTAAGCCTGCTTGAGGATATAGGGTATTTGCCCCGTCTTGCCATATTATTGGATAATGTTCTCCATCGGTTGGGGCTTCACGGTTACGCTATTATTCCTGTTCTTTTGGGTTTTGGATGCAATGTCCCCGGTATTCTATCAACCCGTATCCTGGAATCAAAACGCGAGAGGTTTATCGCCTCTACCATAATTTCTATCGGTGTGCCTTGCGTGCCTTTACAGGCAATGATATTCGGATTATTAGGCCAATTTGGAGGTTTCTATGTCGGGGGAGTGTACCTGGTATTGTTTTCTTTGATTATAATATTAGGGTTAGTATTGAACCGAATAATGAAAGGATACAGCCCGGAATTGCTAATAGAAATACCGCCCTATAGGCTTCCGCCATTAGCGACGCTGGCAAAAAAGCTGTATTTTCGCATCAAGGGTTTTATAGTAGAAGCAGTGCCTGTGGTTATCGCGGGCGTGTTAGTCATAAATATTCTACTGTACTTTAAACTGTTCGATTTTATCACCGCTATCTTTGCTCCTTTTCTCAAAGGATTATTCGGCCTTCCCAAAGAATCCATAGTTGCTTTGGTTATCGGTTTCTTTAGAAAAGACGTTGCTGTCGGCATGCTTATGCCGCTAGGCCTATCGGCGAAGCAGTTGTTTATATCAGCAACATTATTGGCGATATCATTTCCCTGTATTGCAACTTTTATAGTTTTATGGAAAGAGTTAGGGCTAAAAGATTTGATCAAATCGACCCTTATTATGATAACTATCAGCGTCATTGTCGGAACTGCACTAAATTTTCTGATACCACATTAATATTGCATAAAATAAAAAATTAGGAAGGTAGGTAGTTATCATGATTAACGCTAAAAGATTCGCTTTATATTTATTTCGTTGGCAATTAAGTACACCTATTCTTTGGTTGGTGGTCAGGAATCTGGGCGTGGGAATATGGTCAACGATAATCGCCAATTTAATCGGCGGATGCATATTTTTCTGGGTGGATAGGTTTATATTCACCTCCAAGGCTGTTGAGATGTGGCATGTTAAAGAAAAAGGAATCTGTGATAGCTGTGGCAAGGAAACCAGCCTCTGGAGGTTGGTTTTAGCGCCCAATTACGACCGCAGAGATTCGGAACCAAAATTTTTCTGCATGGAATGTTCCAAAAAAAGGACAGATGAATTAAGAAGAAAGGGAGTTAAAATACGGGGCAGAAGCAGGTAGAAGAAAGGAGTAGTAAAAATGACCAAATCACTCAAAGGCACCAAAACGGAGCAGAATCTATTGAAGTCTTTTACCGGAGAATCGCAGGCAAGAAATAGATATACCTATTTTGCCAGCGCGGCGAGAAAAGAAGGCTTTGAACAGATAGCAAATATATTTACCGAGACAGCGGAAAATGAAAAAGAACATGCCAAAGTGTTTTTTAAATATTTGGAAGGCGGAGACGTAGAGATAACTGCATCGTACCCGGCAGGAATGATTAAAGATACCAAATCAAATCTTGCAGAAGCGGCAGCAGGCGAGAACATGGAATGGACAACGCTTTATTCGGATTTTGCCAAGATTGCCAAAGATGAGGGTTTCCCGGAAATAGCGCGGTCGTTTGAGCAAATAGCAAAGGTTGAGAGATTTCATGAATCAAGATATAGAAAATTAATCAATAACATAGCCAATGGCGACGTGTTTAAAAAGAAGGTATCGATAAAGTGGCATTGCATTAACTGTGGCTACGTATTTGAAGGAAGCGAAGCTCCCAAAGAATGCCCTGCCTGCAAGCATCCGCAGTCCTTTTATGAGGTGCTTGCGGAAAATTATTAATGCTAGAAAGCTTTAAGAGACTCACAGGTTATAACGATATCGTTAGGGCCTGAGATTCTGTTTGATGTTATAATGTAGAGCGCTGCTAAAAAAATAAAAGACGAAAGGTATGACAATAGAAATTATTCTGTTATGGGTTGCGGTAATAATGTTCGTGAGCGTTGTCTCCAGCAAGCTCTCGGATAGATTCGCTGTGCCTGTTTTATTGCTATTTTTAGCCATCGGTATGCTCGTCGGTTCCGAGGGGATAGGGGGTATATATTTTAATAATGCCCCATTAGCCAATTCCATCGGAGTTGTGGCCCTTATTTTTATTATTTTCTCCGGTGGCCTTGATACTATTTGGAAAGATACCAAGCCGATTATCTGGCCGGGCATTGTGCTTTCGACATTGGGAGTATTGTTCACCGCGGTCATTACGGGTTTATTCGCGATGTATATCCTCAAGTTTTCTTTTTTACAAGGTATGTTGCTTGGTTCAATTGTGTCCTCGACTGACGCCGCCGCCGTATTTAATATCTTGAGATCAAAACGGATAAGCCTCAAAACACCATTAAAGCCGTTGCTTGAGTTTGAATCCGGCAGTAATGACCCGATGGCAGTTTTTCTGACGCTGGGTTTTATAAATCTTCTGACGATACAAGGCTCAACTATTTCCTCATTTATCCCGTGGTTCGTACTGGATATGGGCATGGGGGCATTCACAGGCTGTTTAATGGCGAGTGTTATCGTATTTCTTGTTAAGCGTCTGAAGCTGGAGTACGAAGGGCTTTATCCGGTAGTAACGATCTCTTTGGTTTTATTCACTTACGCAATCGCAATTCTTCTCAAAGGAAACGGTATTCTTGCTGTGTATCTTGCGGGATTGGGATTGGGGCAGGCGGAGTTTCAAAACAAAAAAAGTATCATGAAATTTCATGAAGGATTAGCGTGGCTGATGCAAATCATCATGTTTGTTACATTGGGCCTGCTAGTTGTTCCTTCGCATCTTGTTCCTCTGGTCGGTGCGGGATTGTTGCTGACTCTTCTTCTCATGGTGGTTGCTCGACCTCTTAGCGTATTTTTGTGCTTGCTGCCTTTTCCGATGAATTTACGAAAGAAAACGTTGCTTGCGTGGGTAGGCCTCAGGGGGTCGGTCCCGATTATTTTGGCCACTTTTCTTTTTACAGCTGGCATACCGCAGGCAGATGTTTATTTTAATATAGTCTTTTTCGTTGTCATTGCTTCTGTATTTATTCAAGGCACCTCGATTCCTTTTGTGTCAAAGATACTAAGATTGGATGTCCCATTAGTCCGTAAAAAAAGCTATCCCCTGGAATTTGAGAAGAGGGAAGGCATTGACGCGGAATTGACAGACATCATAGTGCCTTATAACTCAGAGGCTGTCGGGAAGGCGATTTACAAACTAAATATACCGGCCAAGGCCCTTATCGTTCTTATTTCCCGCGCGGAGAAATTCATTGTCCCCAGCGGCTCAACAGTGATTGAGGGAGGGGACGTATTGCTGATCCTTGCCAACGATGAGGATCTTAAAAAAGTCCAAGATACTCTTACTGTTTTTAGTAATCCTTAACAGGTAATTTTAGT
>VGKH01000019.1 GCA_016867135.1 Candidatus Omnitrophota bacterium | reverse complement strand
CGATTACTGAGGATTAAAAAAATGTATTTAAACTTTTATACAATTCCACAACTAATAATAGGCATTCTTTGTGTCGTATATGGCTTAGTCATTCTTCTAAGAAATAAAAAATCTAGGCTTAATCAGATCCTTGCTTTATGGTGTTTTGCGTGTTTTATTTGGCTTTTCGGTTACACTTTGTGCTATTCTTCGAAGAATGCGTCATTAGCCGAGATATTTTCAAGAATCGGTTGTGTAGGGGTAATGTTTCTAGCTGTTTTCTCGTATCATTTTGTTGTTGAGTTTTTAGAGTTAAAAAGTGAAAAGAAACTTTTATATTTAATTTATTTTGTTAATGTAAGTCTAATTCCTTTTTATTTCTTTACAAATTATTTCTTATCAGGAGTAAATGAATATTTCTTTGGTTACTATGGTAAGGCTTCAGTTCTTTACCCATAGTACATACTTTTCTTCTTGTTGATTGTAGCAAGGACACTTTATATTCTTTACAATTCATTAAGAAAAGATCTAAGCTCTTTAAAAAGAATGCAGACAAGATATGTATTAATAGGGTTTTTCGTAGCTTCTCTTGCAAGCATCGATTTTATTCCTAAATTCGGAATAGGAATTTATCCTTTTGGATGTATTTTTATGGTCGCTTGGGTTTTTCTAACTTCTTACGCAATTTTTAAACATCACCTAATAGACATTAATATTGTTATCAGAAAGGGCCTGGTTTATTCTATTTTGGTTGCCGTAATCACTTTCATTTATTTAATACTCGTTTTGTTATCTGAAAGATTCTTGCAAGGCTTAGTTGGTTACCGTTCTTTAATTACTAGTATTTTAATAGCTTTGATTATTGCACTTTTATTTAATCCTTTGAGAAACAAAATCCAACGCTTCCTGGATAAGCGGTTTTTTAAAGGCACATTGGAAAGCTTGGCAGAGGAGAGGGAGCGTCTAAAGCAGGAGCTTTTTCAGACTGAGAAATTGGCTTATGTAGGAGGGCTTGCCAGTTCAGTTGTTCACGAGATAAAGAATCCTTTGACCGCGATTAAAACTTTTGTAGAATATCTACCTCAAAAGTATCAGGATCCGAAATTTAAAGAGAAATTCGAAAGGCTTATTCCACAGGAGATTGAGCGCATTGAGAAAGTTGTCCATCAATTGTTAGACCTTGCCAAGCCGCGCCAAACGACTTTTAAACCCGTCAATATTGTTAATACCATTGACACAACCCTCTCTTTATTGGAAAATAGTCTTAAGTCAAAGAGGATTGAAGTTAGGAAAGATTATATATCAAGCGAAGTAATAATTCAGGGTGATGAGGAGCAGCTGCGCCAGGTATTTTTGAATTTATTTTTGAATTCTATCCAGGCGATGAATGAAGGCAGCACATTAGCGATAAGTGTTCAAGGGGTAAAGGGATCAAGTGATCAAGCGGACTCGACCACTCGACCACTAGGTCACTCGGTCACTATTACAATAACCGATACTGGCTGTGGGATAAGCGAAGACAACTTAAAAAAACTTTTCACCCCATTTTTTAGTACTAAAAAGGATGGCGTTGGTTTAGGGCTTACGATAACGCAAGAAATTATCAGGCAGCATCGTGGCGAAATAAGGGTAGAGAGTAAAATGAACCAAGGCACCAGATTTATAATTGAGTTACCTATATAGGCTGAGACATGAAAAAAGATGAATATGATGTAATTATAGTTGGGGCTGGTATAGGGGGTTTAGTTAGTGGGTGTTACCTAGCTAAATCAGGGTTCAAAGTTTTAATTATTGAAAAAAATGATAAACCAGGTGGTTATTGTGCTTCTTTTAAAAAAGGGGATTTTTTCTTTGATGCTTGCGCTCATTCTATTGGTGGTGGCAGGTTAGGGGGTAGTATAAATAGGGTATTAGAAGAACTTGGAGTGCTTAACAGAGTTAACCTAAGAAGATTCTCACCTTCAGATATAATTATTTCTCCCGATTACAAGGTCGCTTTCCATTCAAGTTTGAATAAAACTATTGAAGAATTCCAAAGGATTTTTCCTAAATATTCAAAGAAAATAGATTTATTTTTTCATGATATATCTCAGACTAAACGAAGCTTATTCTTTTTACTAAGAAATGAAACCTTGTCTTCCACATTATTTAGATATTTTGATAATAATGAAAAACTAAAAGCAGCTATTTCTTTTTTGCTTTTAGGAAATGCAGGTTTACCACCATCTTTGATTTCAAGTTTTTCTTCTTATGTTCTACTCAAAGAATTTATACTTGATGGCGGTTATTATCCCGATGGTGGTATGCAGTCTTTATCCAATAAAATTGCAGAAAGATTCAAGGAATTTGGTGGACAGTTATTATTAACTACTTTAGTTAAGAAGTTTGAAATTAAAAATAATTCAATAAAAGCTGTAGAATTAATGGATGGAAATTCAATTAAAGCAAGGTATTTTGTTTCAGCTTGCGATTCAAAACAAACTCTTCATAATTTATTAGGCTTTCGAAATGAAAAATTTATGCAAATAAGCCAAATGATGCCAGCTCTTTCAATGTTTATACTGTATCTAGGAGTCAATGATAAATTTATAATAGATTTCCCTGAGAGCTCGAATGTATGGTATTTACCGCATTATGATATAGAGAAGCTATATCTAGGAGCTACTAACAGAAACATGAAGAATATCGATGAATATATGGTTAGAATACTACCTAACAAAAAAACTTTAGTCGTCTTTGTTAACTCGAATTTTAGAAGAAACAAAGAGTGGAGTGACAAAAATAGCATTGCTAATGCACTAATAAAAAAAATAGAGAAGATTTTTCCGTCTTTATCAAAATTCATAGATTATCAAGGAATTGCAACTCCTTATGCTTTATATAGCTGGACATTAAATTATAAAGGTGCAGCTTATGGCTGGGCGGCAATTCCTTCGCAATTACTAGTTCTAGAATTACTAAAAATTAGATTCGTTAACAATTTGTATCTGGCTGGTCATTGGTCTACAGTAGGTCATGGGTTAAATGGAGCCATGTTTTCTGGTTTTAGTTGTGCCAATACAATTTTAAAGACAGAAGGAAGGCTAGCAAATCACCATGATTAGTAAACATAAGGCAGTTTTTCTAACTGGAGGTACAGGATTAGTAGGTTCTTATTTGTTAAAGTTGTTACTTAGTAGTAATCGCAAAGTATATGTACTTGCTAGAGACAAAGATAGAGATTGTGCTAAATATAGAGTCATAAAATTATTGCAATTTTGGAATAATGCGATAGCAAAAAATAAAATCAGAAATTTATTTGTTTTAAAAGGAGATATAACAAAAGAAAATCTCGGTCTAGATAAAAATACAATAAGTTTGTTAAGCAATGAAGTAGAAGAAGTCTTTCATTCTGCTGCTGCCACGCAGTTTAATAAAGGTCTCTTAGATCTAAGAAATATTAATGTTTTAGGAACTCGTAGACTATTAAATTTAGGGTTAAAATGGGTGACTACGGGTAGCTTAAGGAGAATTAATTATTTAAGTACAGCATATATCTGTGGTAATTATTCTGGAGTGTTTAAAGAGTCTGATTTAGATTTAGGACAAGAATTTGCTACGCCATATGAACAGGCTAAATTTGAGACAGAAGAAATGTTGCATGATTACCGAAAGAAAGGGTTATGGATAGACATTTTTAGATGTCCTGCTATAGTTGGCGAATACTCATCAGGAAAAATACATTTATTTAATCAAGCTTTATATCAAGCGCTTCATATATTAAGCTTAGGTATTTTTGAATATTTCCCAATTAATGATAATCAAAAATTTAATATGGTTTGTATAGATGAATTATGTAAGAGCATTCTTTCTATTTCTAATAGTAGCCTCCATAGAAATATCACTTATCATAATTTTGCTAATCAATCATTATCTCTAAAATATATTCTAAATCTGTTTATAAAATTCTTGAATCTCAAAAAATTAAAATATATATCACAGAAAGAATTCTTGCAGGAAAAGTCTACTGTGCTACAAAGGAGAATTCTGGAATATAATTTTTTCTTCATTTATAGCAAAGCTAAATTAGATTCTCGTTATACCAATAATCTTTTGAAGTGTTATGGTTTTTGTTTTTCTGAAATAAATGAGAAAATATTGTTAAAATTATTTAACTATCCTCTAAAAAAGGGTTTTATAAAAAAGAAATGAATTTATATTCAATACCACCATTAATCAGTTCATTATTAATTTTGATGCTTGGTTTTTTTATTTATTTTAAAACCAAGAGACGTTTCGAAAGTAGTATTTTTTCATTAATGTGTTTGGTAAGCGGGGGATGGTTATTTTGTTATTCTTTTGCATATAGTAGTACGAGTAAAGAAATAGCTATTTTGTGGTTCAAGATCGGATATTGTTGTGTGGTTTTTATTCCAGTTTCAACTTTTCATTTTTTTGTTAAGTTTTTTAACATAAACAAATTTAAAAAATTAGTTTTCTTTAGTTATTTAATTAGCATTCTTTTTATTTTAGCGATATGGTTTTCGCCATATTTTATAAAAGATGTCTACAAATATTCTTGGGGATATTATCCTCTCGGAGGAAGTTTTCATCCTTATTTCTTAATATTCTTTATAACTTTAATTTTGTTATCTTTTCAAGTTTTTTATTCAGTTTTATTTCATAAGATAAAATTGTCTCATTTACTCGAAATCCATTCTAAATATCTTTTTATAGCTTTAATTGTATATAATTTAGCTGGAGTAGATTTCTTTCCTAACTATGGAATAAAAATATATCCATTTGGCTATATCCCAGCATTTATATTCACGTTAATAATAGCATATACCATAATAAAATTTCATCTTATGGATATTGAAATATTTATTAAGAAGACTTCCATCATTACTATTGGCGCTATAATCCCAGTTGCTCTTCTTTATATTATGTTGTCCTACATTCAACCGATACTTTATCCTAAGGTAGGACCTCTTTGGTTATTAATTCCTGTTTCTCTTTCTTTCTTGATTGGATTTGGATTATTTAGATTTGTGCGGTTTATCCTTCAAATGAACGAGGCTGATTTATCCAAGAAATTTGCTTATAGGCCGATGCTAGAGAAAGAGGCGGAGAGGACGGCGAGGGCGAGAGATGTCAGGGAGATGGCGACTTTTATCGTAAGGGATGTATCTTCCTTTACCAGATTAGACCACACTGCAGTGTTTATTCAAAATGAGCAGAAAAATGCCTATTCTCTTATGGCGAGCGTCTACCGCAAAAAGGATCGGCCTAGATTGGAGCCAGGGCTTTTACTTTCTATCCATAGTCCTTTGGTAGCATATCTAAAAGACGAAAAAAAACCGGCGGTTTACGGCCAGATTATGCATGACCTTCAGAATAAAGATTTGACCACCCACGAGAGAAAATTCCTGGAATCCGTAGAAAGCGAGATGGCAATCTTGGGAGCGGAAATCTGCGTTCCCAGTTTCTGCGAAGATGAGATGGTCGGTATTATGAATTTAGGTAATAAAATAACTAATGAGATTTTTACCGGCCAGGACCTGCAGGCATTTCAGACTTTGGCTAATCAGACCGGCCGTGCCATTTCCGGTTTATTATTAAAGACCGAAAAGATTCGTCTGATAGTTTCTTCACAGAAATCATTATTGGAGACCCTGGAAGCCCGAGACCACTACACCCGCGGACACACAGAAAGAGTCTCGCAGTATTCAATGTTATTAGGGAATAAATTAGAGCGCTTGATTCACTCTATCCCTAACTCCGTAAGCGCGCTTAACTGGACTGCTCAGCTGCACGATTTGGGCAAAGTCGGCATCTCGGATAATATTCTCCTTAAGCCCAGCGCTCTTAACGACGAGGAATTTGCCAAAATCAAGGAACATCCCACCCGCGGCATTGAAATATTAGGTCCTTTAAAAGAATGGTTCGGAGAGGACATCATCCAGGGTGTGGTGCATCATCATGAAAACTTTGACGGAACTGGATATCCAGATAAACAAAAGGGAGACGCAATCCATATCTTTGCCCGGATAATCCGTGTGGCCGATGCTTTTGATGCCATGACCACTGACAGGCCGTACCGCAAGGGGTTATCCATAGAAGAGGCGATGAATGAAATCAAAAAATTCCGCAAGATTCAATTTGATCCGGTTATCGCCGACGCCTTTGTAGAATTATTTGAATCAGGGAGTTTAAAGAAGACTATGGATGAGTTGAAGAAGAAATATGGCTAATTCAGGGGTTAGGGTGTAGGGGGTAGCGTTTAGTTTCAAGTTTAGAAATTAATACAGTTAACATCTTCAATACTTCATTAATTAAATTCTCGCATTTCAAGTAATTCAAATCTTTTGTTTCTTCTAGTTTCCTCGCAATATCAATTTGCGTTTCAAGTTCAGAAGCTGAACCATTCGCAACGTATAAAAATTGAATATATTCTTTTATATGTTTTCTGCGATATCCTTCCGCAATGTTAGAGGGGATAGTGATGGCTGCTCTTCTCATCTGAGAAACTAATCCATAAACTTCACTTTTAGGAAATGATCTTGTAAGTTTGTATATCTCTTCAACTAATTCCATGGATTTTTGCCAAACAATTAAGTCTTTGTACGATTGGAGTTTCATTCTACACCCTACACCCTAAACGCTAAACCCTAGAGTACTTTCTGAATTGCTTCCAACACATCCTTCGAACTGAAAGGCTTGACTATATAATCGCTGGCGCCGGCTTTGATGGCTTCCGTCGCTGTTTCCACGCTTTTATAACCAGTTACCATGATTACTTTTATGGCGGGATTAATTGATTTTATTTCTTTTAGGATTTCAATACCGCTAGACTTGGGCATCTTGATATCCATTAAAATTAAATCTACGGGATTGGTTTTTAAATTCTCAAGGCATTCTTTACCATTGGTAGTTTCGATAACTTCGTAGTCTTTTTCTAGAATGAGCTTTAGCGATTCTCGGATTCCCAGTTCATCGTCGCAAATCAAAATCTTATATTTAGGCATAATTCCTCCTTATTATAAAGCGGGCGGCGTAATTACGCATATTGCTATCGTTTTAGTCTTTCCTAAATTTTTAAAATAGTGGGGTAGAGAGGCGTCAAAATAGAGAGTAGCATTTTTGGTAAGTACCGAGCTTTTATTATCTACTACCGCTTCGATTTTTCCTTCCAGGCAAAAAACAAATTTCTCTGCGCCCAAAGCGTTCTGTTCAGCTTGAGTTTTGCCTTGAGGTTCGATCTTCAAAAGAATAGGCATCATCTTTTTTTCTAAGACTTTGCTAGTAAGCATTTCATAAGCTGCATTATCGCTATGCAAAAATATTTCGCTTCTTGATTCCTGCGATTGGAGTTCGATAGTCTTTTCTTCAACGCCTATATCTTTGTAGAGCTCGCTTAAATTAACTCCCAAGGCTTTGGCAATGCTAATGTGGGAATCGAGAGTGCCGGTCATCTTGAGATTCTCTATGCGGCTTAAGGTGGCAAGCTGAACTCCGCTATTTTGCGATAATTCCACTAGCGTCATTTTGCGTTTCTTTCGTAATTCTCTAATCTTATCGCCTATTTTCATGTAATCCTCCTGAAAAGGTTTTAAGTATTATACCTCAAGACTCATTCGTTATTTGTTGTCCGGTTGCGCTGCTAGAATCGTTTATCGTTTTACGGCCACGAATAGTAAATTTATCCCAGGCTAAAGCTAAATTGTAAAGTTGTCTACTTATTTTATCGTATTTATCTATTAATTCATTACATAATTTAATATCGATAGAAGAAGGGTATAAATCGCGTACTTGATTTAAAGAAACAATAGTTTCATTAGATTCTGTCAGTGCATCGTCAATATATTTTTGAAATCCTCTTTTTTGATGCCTTTTAGAATGGCCTTCGGCAATCAATCGTGGCACCGCCTTTGTAGATCTTCTTAGTTGGTCTTTCAAATCATAATCTTCCGTTTTGGGTAAATAAGGAATTATTTGATTATGGACTATGAGCATTGATTTATATGCGTTTTGATATACATCTAAATCCTGAAACTTTTTATTTTTTTGTTGTTTTCCATGACGTTCACCGACAAACGCTTGACGTTTCCAGCTGCGCAACCTTTCAACTTTAACCTTTTAAACTTTACCATATTATTGATGAATTGTCAAGACTAAATTGTGGAAATCGAAAGAATGCTAACTTTTTATGGATTTTATCAACTTATTCATTAATAACAGGTTATAGCAACCACTTAAATTAATAATTTAACTTTTATACAAATCTACCTTGACAAATAATCAAAGGTATGCTATACTTTCGAGCGTCCACGGGAGAAAGGCAAACACGTTAATGCAAGAGGACAAAGTTACCCACCTAAAAGTTATTGAGACCGAAAGAATCTTTCAAACCTTAAAGTCCCGAATACTTTTGTATTCCAATCTCTATGTCCCCGATTTTATAATCTATGATCTTGCCCAGTTAATGGAGGAATATTATGAAGAAAATACTAATTAGCTGTTGCATCGTTTTGATCGGTCTTTTGTTTTTCTTATCCAAGTCCGAAAGTAGTCTTTTTAAAACCGAGCTTTCCTGGGAAAATTCTTCCGGTGGCTTGAGAGAAAAGAATATTAAATGTATTTTGTTCGACTTAAATGACCAAAATCAAATTTTTATCGGTACAGACCGCGCTCTTTACGTTTCAAAAGACCATGGCAAATATTATAAGCAAATCCTAAACATTTCCAAAGCAGGAGGAGTGAATTTTCTCCTGCAGGATAAATCTATCCCCCATGATATATTTGCTTCAACTGCCGATGGCTTATTTATCAGTCAGAATAATGGCAAAAGCTGGCGAAATGTTTTTCGGGGCAGAAATGAAATGCAGCGTTATTGCAATACGATTTTGATTATTAAAGATAAAATCCTTCTTGGTACAAAAGAAGGATTATTTTTTAGCCGGGATAATGCCAAGTCTTGGAATAAAGTTTCGGGAGAGCTTGGTAGAATCGAAATCGTAGCTATGGATGCAGGCGAAGGCGAGATTTATATTGCAACTATAGAAGGCATATATGTTTTAAGCGAGGATTTAGAATCCCAGGATAAGTTATATTCGCTTACAAGCAAAGAAGCCGCAGAGAATAATAACGGTGATAGTGATTATGTTTCGGATGAAGCAGGCGTCGTATCCCGTATAAGCGATATCAAAATAGATCCCAAGAATCACAGAAATATTTATTTTAGTTCGGATGAAGGCTTGTTTTATTCAAAAAATGATGGAGAATCATGGCAAAGATTTAATTCGAGTGGTTTATTGAGTAAAAATATCAAATGCATTCTTTTAGACGGTCGTTTAATTATAGGCACAGATAAAGGAATTTTTGAATTTAATGCTAACAGATGGCAAGAGCTTTACAAAGGAATAATCGCTAACAACATAAACTTTTTAGCCACGGACTCCTTAAGGCAACTTTGGGCTGCAACCGATGAAGGAGTGTTTAGGGGCTCGTCCCGTGAATTACCTGCGATGAAACGAGACGAGCTAGAAAATACTCAAGAAGTATTTAAGGACGAGCCCTCTATCCAAGAAATCCAAAAACAGGCAATAAGATATGCCGAGGTTCAACCAGAAAAGATTGAAGCATGGAGAAAAGCAGCAGCGAAAAGCGCTTGGTTACCCAGCCTAAGCGTGGGTGTTGATGGAGATAAGAATTTAACCACCGGAGATAGCGTTTGGGGAAGCTATACCAGCGGGGGGCAGGTTTATGTCGGACCCGACGATAAGACCTTTTACGATAATTTTGGCTGGGATGTTTCTTTAAGTTGGGACTTAGGTGATTTAATCTGGAATTCAGACCAGACCTCTATAGATTCCCGTTCTAAATTAATGGTTGAATTAAGGGGGTCTATTTTAGATGAGGTAACAAGATTATATTTTGAGCGCCGTCGGCTTCAGACAGAGCTTCTAATCTCACCTCCTGAAGAGGCAAGCGAAAGGCTGGATAAGACCTTGAGATTAGAAGAGCTGACGGCCTCAATTGATGCTTTGACAGGAGGATATCTGTCGGAACAGCTGAAAATGCAAAAGTAAAAATGCAAAATTCAAAAATAGAACAATTCAAAAGTCAAAAAATCTTCGATATTAAAAAGCGTACTTATGCATACGGCGTTCTTACTATAAATTTTATTAGAGATTTGCCTAACGACATGGCCAGCAGTATTATAGCTAGGCAATTGTTAAGAGCGGCTACGAGTATTGGAGCTAATGTTGCAGAAGGCCAGTCCGCTAGCAGTAAAAAAGAATTTATTAATTTTCATAATCATGCTTTAAAGTCTGCAAATGAAACCAAATTCTGGTTAGGTATGATCAAAGATTCTAAAGTATATTCTGATTATAAAGTAGATGTTCTCTTAGAAGAAGCTAAAGAGATTGCTAGCATTTTGGCAGCGATTATAATATCGTCAAGAAATAAGCGATACAAAACTTTTTGAATTTTGACTTGAGATGTTTTTGCTTTTTGAATTTTTAATTTTGAATTTTATCAAGGTATTCAGCAGCCATAGGCAGAATATACAAAGCAGCTTTTGAAAGGAGGAAAGGGTAAATGCTTAAGAAATTAACATCATTGATTTTGTGTTTAGTATTTTTGGCAGCAACCTCCGCAGCTTTTGCTGAGGATGTCTATGTTACTAAACAAGGTACAAAGTATCACAAACAAGATTGCCGGTTTATCAAAAATAGAGATACACAGGCAATCGATATCAAAGACGCCGAGGCAAAAGGCCTCCTGCCTTGCGGCAGGTGTTTTGGCAAAGAAGAAGTATCTAACGATCAAGTAAAAGAGGAAAAAATCGAAGGCCAGGTTTATGCCACCAAGAACGGCAAGAAATTTCACCTGCCGGGATGTTCGTTAATCAAAAATAAAGAGACTACAGGTATGTCAGTTGCTGAAGCCGAAAGTAAAGGTTTAACAGCTTGCGGTAAATGCGTTTTAAAACAACAGGCAAAGGCTGAATAGTTTATCTTGCTTATGGCGCTGGATCGAATCAAAGTCAAAAGTAAAAATGCAAAAGTAAAAAGTACAAGTGAAAAGTCAAAACTTTTGAATTTTGAATTGTGGTTTTACCTTTTTACTTCTCACTTTTTACTTTAACCAAAGGAGAGTTGGTAATGAGCAACGCATTGAATTTCAAAATTGGTAGACTATACAGGTTAGAATCTGACGGTCCAGTGAAAGCCTTTGCAGATATCCTGGTTAACGACGAGCTCCTGATAAAGGGATTAAGGGTTATCGAAGGCAAAAAAGGATTGTTTGTATCTATGCCTAAGGATCAAGGGAAAGACAAGAAATGGTACGACACAGTCAGCCTTGTATCCAAAGAAACGCAGCAAGAAATCGCAAATGTAGTTTTAGAGGCGTATAAAAACGAGTAAAGTAACATTTTAACCCGTAGGACGATGGGGGGGCGTCCCGACGTTACGTCGGGACGCCCCCCATTATTTTTATATTGCCAAAACACCTAAACTTGGGTAAAATATAACCCTACAACCTTATAAGCTAGATATATGAAAAGAATCAATATTCCATTCGGCAGAAGCTTCCAGCTAAAAGTCACCTTGCTTTTAGTCCTATCATTATTTTTTATTGCCACTCTCAGCAACTACCTCATTTATAAATTCTCCTATGATTCACAGTTTAATCAATTAAGAAGTAAGTTAAAGATTATTGCCCAAACCGCTGCTTTATTTATTGATGCCGATGTATTACAGCAAGTTCCCTTGAACAAAGAAGGAATAAATAGCCAGGCTTATAAAACCATCGCAGAAAAGTTGATGAGCATTAAGAGAGTCAACCCGCCTATAAAATATATTTATACAATGGTTAAAACCGACAAGGAGGGGGTTTGGCAGTTTGTAGTTGACCCGGAGCCGTTAGTCAGCGGAATTACCTCTTATCCCGGAGACAAATTTAATGCCACGCAATATAGCGAAATATCCAAGGCATTTTTTGGCCCAGCAGCCGATAAAAAACTAGAAGTCGATAAGTGGGGAATTTTTCTTTCGGGCTACGCGCCAATCAGAGACAAGACTGGTAAGGCAGTGGCAATGATGGGAGTAGATGTTGCCGCAGATGATGTTTATGCCTTTCAAAAAGGCGTTAAGCAAAGAGGGGTATTGGTGCTTGTGCTGGGAATAGTAATCTCTTTGTTTTTGGGAATGATGATTTCCAAAAAAATAACCAATCCTATCAATGAATTAGTTGAAGGCACTTATCATATAGGCGAAGGAGACCTCAGATACCGCGTAAGGGTAAGAACCAAAGATGAGATAGGGGAGCTGGGCCGTTCTTTTAATCAAATGGCGGATAGCCTCTTTGAGGTAAGAAAAAAGCTTCTTGATTACTTTTATCGCATTGCCCAGTCTCTGGTAAGGATCCTGGAGGCAAAGGATCAATACACAAGAGGCCATTCTGAAAGAGTCGCGGATTTATCCGAGAAAATCGCCGCAAAATTGGGGATTCCCAAGGACAAGATTGATTTATTGAAAGAGGCTGCGCTTCTGCATGATGTAGGAAAGATCGGCATTAAGGAGAGTATCTTGAATAAAGAAGGTAAGCTTACCACCGAAGAGTGGGACGATATTCAGAAACACCCGATTATCGGAGAAGATATAATCAAGCCGGTTTCGATCTCCGAAGAGATGTTGGCAATCGTAAGAGGCCATCACGAACGCTATGACGGAGCAGGCTACCCTGATAAAATAAACGGCGAAAATATAAATATTTTCACGGCAATTGTTTCTGTGGCTGACGCCTATGATGCCATGACTTCTCCTCGCGCCTACAGGCCGGCATTAAGCAAAAAAGATTCAGTAGGGCAGCTACAGATCAACAGGGGAAGCCAATTCCATCCAGAAGTGGTCGATGCGCTAATTGAGATCTTAAAAACAGAAATATAATTTATTCCCGCAAGAAATGAATATTCTTATAACCGGAAAGCCAGGAGCTGGAAAGACAACTTTGGTAAAGAAAATTTCGCAAGAACTTGGTAATGTTGCGGGAGGTTTTTATACCGAAGAGATTAGGAGTAAGGGCAAGCGAGTAGGTTTTAAAGTTAATGCGCTCGATGGGACTACTGCGGTTTTGGCCCATGTTGAGGCAAAAAGCGATTATCGTTTCAGTAAGTACGCGGTTTTAAAAGAGGGTTTTGAGAGAATCGCCCTGCCGGCTTTAGAAAAGGCGTTGTCAGAATCAAAAGTCATCATTATCGACGAAATCGGCCCGATGGAATT
This sequence comes from Candidatus Omnitrophota bacterium, assembly GCA_016867135.1. Lineage (GTDB taxonomy): Bacteria > Omnitrophota > Gorgyraeia > VGKH01 > VGKH01 > VGKH01. Next base: position 4,877 of record VGKH01000019.1, on the reverse strand, counting down.
GTTTTCCGATAATTTTAAAACTCTTATTTTAGAGATATTTGATGGATCCCGCGTGGTTATCGCTACGATAAAACATAAATGCACTCCGTTTATTGAAGACCTAAAAAAAAGAAAAGACGTCAAATTGTTTAATCTTAGCAAAGAAAATTTTGATAGCATTCATCAAGACATAATGAAATTATTTAACATCTAGAAAATGAGAAAACTAATTTTACTTTTGTTATTCGTGACTTTTATTTCTGGCTGTGGCCCGCCGCGTATCCCCCAGCAAAATAATCATTTTGAAAACGAGTATTTCACTTTAGATTACCCCGCAACCTGGATTTTCCGTCCGGAAAAACAAAAAATCGACTATACCTTGAACTTTTACGGCGTTAAATCTTTCAGCTTCGAGCTTAAGGATGAAAATTACCCCAGGTATATGATTAAAATAAACGTTTTAGAGAAACAAAAAGATATGTTCCAAGATTTTGTCGCTAGTACTCCGCTCGATGAAGGCGCCATGAAATTCATTTCAGCGATGCAAGAATTATATTCTAAAGATGGGTTTGTAGTAAGTCAGAATCCTGCAAATATGAGCGATATCAAGTTTAACGGAATAAGCGCGAAATTTATTTCGCTATTGCTAAAAAAAGAAGCTAAAAAGATTGCTCTGGACAGCAATTCCATATTCTTTATTTATTCAGGACGGCAGTATCAAATATCCTATGCTATTTACCCTAACTTTAAAAATATCACCAGGGCGAGAATTGAATCAATAGTGTACTCTTTTAGACCAAAGGACTAATTCAGAAAAGAAAGATGCGCATTCAAGGAAAAAGCGTCAAGGTTTTTAAGATCAAAAACCGTAGAGGATTTGCCGCAGTCTGCGAAAATCATCTTACTGAGGGCAGCACTTCTAGCCAGGCTTGTGCTCGCATGGCCAAGGCGCTTAGACGCAAAAGAAAACGCACGGTTTAGTTTTCTAATATTTTTAGGAGGTGAAATGATTAGAAAGCAAGTTATCATTATTTCTATTTGTATTTTTTTGGCAGGCTGCACGACCTTCGGTTCGGCAAAATACACGGATACAGTTTATCCTATTACAAATCCGCAAGAGGTTAAGGTATTTTTTGAGGAGCCGCCGGTAGGGTTTGTAAAAATCGGAGAGGTAACCGCCGACACCGCTAATGCCTCGATTCATTCTCACGTCATAGATCGCTTAAAAGAAATGGCGGCCGGCATGGGTGCAGACGCCATTATCCTGCGCAAAGAAGAGAAGTTGGAAGGCTATCACGAGTATGGCAATACTGAGAAGCATAGATCGGGAGAAAGTTATCGTTCGACAACTACCGCCCGATACAGCACGCAGATGCTCGGCATCGCCATTAAATATATTAAAAAATAATTTAGGGAAAGGAGTCTTTATGTCAAAGAATCTTGTTTTAGCTTGTGTTTTGATCTCGGTTTTATTTTTATCTGTCGAAAGTCAAGCTTATGTTATTTGTGGTAACGGAATAAAAGAAGGCGTAGAGGAATGTGATGACGGAACCAACAACTCCGATTCTCGAGCTAACGCTTGTCGCACCGATTGCGTATTGCCAAGGTGCGGAGACAACGTGGTTGACAGCGGCGAGGAATGCGACGATGGCAGACAAAACAGCGATAATATTCCCAATGCCTGTCGTACCAACTGCAAACTTGCGCATTGCGGCGATGGAGTGTTAGATGAAGGAGAAGAATGCGATGATAAAAACAATGATGCTTATGACGGTTGTCATCAGTGCATGAAATGCTATCTACCTAAGGATAACTTGGTTCTTTCAGGAAACACGGGAGACGAAGTTGCCAAGTTATGTCCTGGCACATATGAATTCATAGATCAAGCCCCTGAAGGAATAATTATTATAGACGGTTATGGGATGAGGGTTGATGCGACTGGAGTAAGTTTGGTCGGCTTGCCTCCGGTGTTAACTTCGGCATCCCATGCAGGGACGGCTAAGAGTTCTCAAGTGGTAAAACAGGCTCTTTCCGGCGTCACAAAAGGAATGACAAAGAGAGGCACAAAAACCACTAAGAGTACCACCACTCCTAGTTCTGGCGGTCAGCCTCCTCAGTTGCCCCGAAGCGCAACAGGTTGGCAGGGAACAGGGATTGTTGTTAAGGGGACTGACGTAGTCTTGCACAATGCTAATATTGAAGGATTTAAGTTCGGTATTAAAGTTCAATCTAGCGGAGCAGTAATTTTTAATAACCGGGTTTGCGGAAACTCCATGGATATTCAAGGAGAGCAAACAGGAAATTATGGGGTAAAAAACAGCTGCAATAGTCAGCAAGGATGGCAGGAAAACGGCCAAAGCGGCTGCACTACCGGCTGTAATTAGGCCATCCTTGTTTTTGAAAATTTAGTTGACAAATTGCCCTTATCAAGGTATACTTTGGGCAGAATTTGGTAGCAGTAGTAAATAAGTGGTAGAAGTTTCAAAGCCGTAAGGCAATGAATAACTAGCCTTACGGTTTTTATTTCACCCATTATTTACTATGCAACATAAGGAAGGAGGGTAGTAAATAATGGCACGTGGCAAAGTAAAGTGGTTCAACGACAAAAAAGGCTACGGATTCATCACCACCGATACCGGTGCTGATGTTTTCGTGCATCATAGCGCGATCCTAGGCGATGGTTTCAAGACCTTAGCTGAAGGCCAAGAAGTTGAATTCGAAATCGAAAAAGGCCCTAAAGGCGAACAGGCCGTAAAAGTAAAGAAAGCCTAGTCTTTTATAAAGACAAAGATACCCCCGCACCAAAGTCTTTGGTGTGGGGGTTTTATTTTGTGTCGCAATCAGAAAATTTCTTGATTTTTATTTCTTTTTCTGCAAAATGATGATATTATTTTAGTTAAGGAACAAAGATGGAAATAAAAGCCAGAACAGATAAGGGAGTTGTGATCTTAGATATCAGCGGCCGGATTGATGCCGACTCAGCTAATTTGGTTGAAGTAGTCGGCACCTGCTTAAGAGACGGCTACTTCGACATACTTCTTAACCTCGAAGAAGTTGAGTTTATCGACTATCTGGGAGTTTCGGCTATCGCCTTGGCTTACAAAGAAGTGCTTAATCACAAGGGCAGGATGAAATTCTTAAATGTGCCTCTGCATGTGCGCCAGATCCTTTCCATAGCCGGACTTGATAGGGTAATCGATATTCATAGCCAGGAAGAGCTGGCAATAAAAAGTTTTAAACAGGATAGGGTAATCGAAAACATCAAAAGAATGCAGATGCGCCGCCGCTTTAAGAGGCTGCCTTTGGATATCCAGATAGATTTATTATCAAAACACAGTAAAACTCCGCACTGCCTTAAAGTTGAGTTATTGGATTTAAGCGCTGTGGGCGCCTACATCTATGGTTGCGAGCAGTTCAGGCTTGGTGATGAGGTGACTTTAAAGATAGACCTTCCTTCGGAGCACAAGACTTTTAAACTGGATGCAAAAGTTGTCTGGTTATCAGATAAGGATATCCAACATAATCTCCATCCGGGAATGGGAGTCGAATTTGTAAGCATGCCTTATTCTGTCCAAGAAGAGCTTATCAAGTTTATTGAGAAAAACCTTTCTTTGACCTAATTTCCAGCCTACTAAAAAATCAAAATATTTTGGCTAGAAAATGTTTTTCATGTTATACTTCATCAATTCCAATCATTATGAAAACTAAACTTTATCTAACCACAATAATCACAATATGTTTGTTGTTTATGGCAACAGGCATTGCTTTTGCTGCCTTAGGGTTTCAAAACGATGTCCGCATCGATAGGGCTCCTTCAGGCACTTCCTCAACTTCTCCTAAAGTATGCAGTGATAATAGCGGACATGTCTATGTAGTCTGGGTAGATGCCCGCGGCGGTATTTACTTTAACCGCTCAAATGATTACGGCCAAAATTGGCTTGCCAATGATATCTTTATCGCTTTAGTGGCCAGTCCCGCTTCACTTAAAATCGGCTGCGATAATACTGGCCATGTTTACGTTTCGTGGCTGCAGGGCACAAGCGTAATGCTCGCCCGCTCGTCCAATTACGGTGCAGGCGGAAGCTGGTCGAGTTCCGGCATCGCCGGCCCAGTTTCCGAAGGTTTTGATTTTGCTCATAGTCAAAATGGTCATCTTGTGGTTGTTTGGAATACAGACAGCAGTCATATTTTGTATGCAAATTATTCGACAAATTATGGTGCTGGGTGGTCATCCGTCAAGCGGCTCGACACTGCCCCAGGACACTCCGGCGGCGATATTCACGCAAGTCCTCGGGTCACAGTTGATAATGCCGGGCATGTTTATGCGGTTTGGGTAGATAATCGGGGAGCTCAAGGACCATATCCAGGAGTGGAACGCTTCATATATTTTAATCGCTCAAATGATTTCGGTAATAATTGGCAGTCGGAGTTTGCTATTTCTCAAACCGACAATGGCTATGTCGGCCAAGTTCCTCAAGTGGTTTGCGATAATAACGGCCATGTGTATTCTGCGTGGCTAAAGACAACTCGGCAACAGCCCAATGTTTTGTATCTCAATAAATCCGATAACTATGGGCAGAATTGGACTGGAGTTCAATATATTGATTGGCGTCTAGACAATCATCAATTAAAAGTTTCCGATAACGGCAATGTTTATTTGGCTTGGAATGATACTCATGATCAATGGATAAAAATAAAATTCAAGAGTTCTTTAGATAACGGCGTGACTTGGCAGCCGATGGCTAGGGTGACAAACGATCCTACCAATTGCCAGATTGGCAATTTTGATTTTGCTACAAAAGGAAATTCGGTTTATTTAGCCTGGGAAAATTTAGAGCCCTGGGAGGGAATATATTTTAATTTCTCTAAAGACGGCGGAGTTGCCTGGCAGAATAGAA
>VGKH01000018.1 GCA_016867135.1 Candidatus Omnitrophota bacterium | reverse complement strand
GCTTCTGCCTTCCTCCAGATATTTTAGATAGTTGGCGTAATAGACGACCCCGCCGCAATCTGTATCATGATAATAAATCTTTTTTTCTAAATAAGACTCTTTCATCAAGCAATCCTCCGGAATTCTAAATTAAATTTAGCTTCTGTAAGAAATCTTTGAGTTTGAAAATAATGAGTTCTTTGGATTCTAGAAATCCGCTGTTGTGGCCGCCGTGAATTTTCAGCAATTCTTTAGGCGCAATGGCTTCTTCATATAGTTTTTGGCCAAATTCAAAAGGCACGATTTCATCATTAATGCTATGGATAAAAAGTTTATCCGATGTTATATCTTTCACTTTTTGGGCCGAATCAAATTTTGTCTTGAATAAAAACGGCGGGATAAATGGATAGAATTTCCTTGCCATATCTTTGGCGGAGGTAAAAGTAGAGTCTATGATTAAACAGCAAACCCCCCTTTTTGCGGCTAAATCAATCGCTACTGCCCCGCCTATAGACTCGCCATAGGCGATTATTGTCTTGTTGTTTATGTCCGGGCGGCTGGATAAATAATCAAAGGCCGCCCTTGCGTCTTTATAAAGGCCATCCTCCGAAGGCCTCCCTTGGCTCCTGCCATAGCCGCGATAATCAACGAGGAAAACGTTCAATCCCAACTGATGAAAAATCACTAACTTTTCCAGCCTGTGGCTGATATTCCCGGCGTTTCCGTGAAAAAATAAAATCGTAGCTTTGGCCTGAGACTGCTTTACCAGCCACCCGTTTAAAGATAACCCATCTTCGGTCTTAAAATATACATCTTCATAATTAAGGCCTTCTTCTTTGGGTGTTATTTCGATTTGTTTCATCGGGAAGAAAATACTGCGCAGTTCAATATATCTGGCATAAACAACAATAAATATACAAAATAAGACTGCATAAATTATGATTTTAAACATAGTTATTGTTAAATCCCAAATCGCAATACTACTAATACTACCAAACAAATCCCAATTTCAAAATCCCAAAAATGGTTTTGGATTTGGGATTTGGAATTTATTTTGGATTTGGTAGTATTTGACTTTGGGATTTGAAATTGCGTATTGGATTTTTTCATTATTTACTAATCATTTTCCCGGGGCTGGTTCGTATAACCATTCAACCAAAGCCTGGTTTTGGTCAAAAAAGAGATAAGCCTTTTCTGAGCCAAAAAACTGCTCCGGGTGCCTATAGGCAAACTGTTCAGAAAGCCTTGAGTCATCTTTAATCTCTTTGATCGATATAGGCTCTCCGTAGCGAGAAAGGATTTGCTGCCTGGTAGTTCCTTTTTTTAATAACCCCCCGTTTATATCCGAAAGCAGTAATTTGAAGTTCTTTTCTTGCCGCTTTATAAATTGTTCTTGCCTGGCTTGATCATCACCCAATCTTTTTAACGTCAGTAATTGGTCTTTATGTTCCAATATCGCGCAACCGGAAAGAAAAATTAATAAGCTACAGAATAATATAATTTTCCTAAACATATTTTCCTTTCCTCCTACCAAATCACGAGGAATAAAAAAGCCAGGCAGACGATCAAAACGATCAGAACTACAATTAGCTTAAAATGAGAATATTTAAGCCTACCGACAAAGCCCGTAGACCTTCTTAGGCTTTCACCGCAATAAAGACACAGCAATGCATCGTCATCATAGATTGGATTTTTACAGTGAGGGCAAATATATTCTGACATTAGATTATTTACAAAATCTATTTTTGTCTGAAATTTACTGCGTTATTATCTTATCAAACTCAAAAGAGTTAAAGCCAAAGCCAAAAGAAGTACTCCCGACATCCTTAGGACCTCTGAAGGAGCCTCTACCCACCAAGTCATTATTTGCGCCATCCTGTCTTTTTTTACTAAAAGGATGCTCAGGCCCTTAAATAAAGCCATCAGACCCATGGCATAACCAAACGCATCAACTAACAGATAATTGGTCGACAGGAAAAACAGGACTCCCACCGATAAGGGTATAATACCGACTAGTTTTAGCGACCCGATTTTCGCCACTTTTCTTAAATACATCTTGCGCACCAACTCCGGAAGCACCAATAAAGAAACACCTACAACTAGCCACAGAAACGCAATAAGATAAAGAAAATATAGCATGTTTTCCTCCCCTTGCTATATCCTTGCCTAAAAACGAATAAAGAAATTAAAAAACGGGTTATCTGAGTTTCTTACAACCCGTCGAAAATGAAAATGCATTACGATCAGACTAAAGCCAACAGAAAATAAGAATACCGCTGTGATAAACGCAAGAATCTGCGGATACGCAAAAATCAAAATTCCTGAGATTATAAATAGAAGCCCTATCAACATAGGTATCTTTCCCCTAATTCTTGTTTAATTTACCCTCTATAGAATAAAGGATGCCCGCTACTTTGTTAACCGGCATATCCATGTTACGCGCTATCTCTTCCTGAGAAAAACCCTGGGAGTAATTTTCAAAAAGCATTCTTTCCTGCTCGCTAAAAAGGTCCTGCTTCTCAAGAAACTTCTCTTTAGCTTCTTTGGAACACCTTATAATTGTACCACCTTTCCCGTCACATTCAGAGCATTTTTTCGAAAGAAATATGCCCTTGCCCATGCATATAATACAAAGCCCAATAAGATTAATTCTCATTTTTTAACGACTTAAACTTCTAGTTTTACCTCTACCATGCCGCGCAGGGCATTAGTCAAATAAATCCTATCTGCCTTTATTATATCATCTTTATGCAAAATTTTCTCTTTAATAGGAATTTTTCCGACTCTCATAAGATGGCTCCTAAAAGTACCGCCCAAAAGACCGCAAGCTACAGGGGGAGTATAGTAAATACCGTCTTTTTTGACAAATATATTTGAGATTGCTCCTTCAGTAATCTCGTTTTTTTCATTTGCAAAAATTACATCAAAAAAGCCTTTTCGCTTATATCTTTTATATTCCTCGTCATAAAATTCCCTTTTCGTAGTTTTATGAAAAAGAAAACAATCTCCGGAATTAGTCTTCTTGTGGGAAAAAGCTATTCTCTTGGGGCCGCCTGAAACAGATAAAACCCTTGCTTCTATTTTTACGTTGCCGTCTTTTCGCAAAACAAGCCTTACGCGATATTCCTTGGATTTATCAAAGGAACCTGCCTCTTTTTTCAGCCTCTCGATTATTTGATTTTTATTAAACATAAAACCAAAGTATGCGGCGGACTGTTCCATGCGGTCTAAATGATAATTTAAAATAAAGAGCCTTCCCGGATACCGCCAAAGCATGGTCTCGAAAAGTTCAAAACCGGCATATTTCTCTGTCAAGAATTTTGCTTTCAGCTTGCATTCCTCATATTCTTTTGTTGCTTCGGAATCCCAAACTATGCCGCTTCCGATTCCCATTTCTGCCTGATTGGTTTTTTTATCAAAAAGGATCGTCCTTATGGCTACATTAAAAGTCCCGGTTTTATCCGGGGACATAAACCCGATGCTGCCGGTATAAACATTGCGCGGCTCTTTCTCTAAAGTGCCTATTATCTGCATGGTGCGGATTTTGGGAGCCCCGGTTACGGAACCCGAAGGAAAGATGCTTCTGAATAATTCGTACCAGGTTAGGTCCTTTTTAAGCCTGGCGCTGACCGTAGAAGTCATCTGGAATAACGTGTCGTATTTTTCTACATCAAAAATACTTTTTGTGTTAACTGCGCCTCTGGGAGAGACGCGCCCTATATCGTTTCGGATTAAATCCACAATCATAATATTTTCTGCTTGATTTTTAAAAGAGCCTTGAAGCTCTTCAGACTTAGCATTATCATCCTTTAGATTTAATCCTCTATCAATAGTCCCTTTCATAGGTTTCAAGATTATTTGATTTTTATCCCGCTTAAAGAATAATTCCGGAGAAAGAGAAAGAATTTTATGGCTTCCGGTGTCTATAAATGCTGCGTAATGGACGTGTTGTTTCCGGCAGAGTTCATAAAACAAACTATCTATTGAACCCTGAAACGAAAACTTGTATTTAATTGTATAATTTATCTGGTAGGTGTCGCCCTGCCTAATGTATCTTTTTATCTTGTTAATATCATTTGTATAGTCTTTCAGGTTTGTATTGAACCTGCCGCGGCGGATAGTATATTCTACCTTTTCTTGCTTAAGAGCCTCTTTTACCATGGAAGATTCATAGATAAGCGGTTCTCTATAGATACCAAACCAGAAAAGCGGAAAATTATTTTCTAGATTTATTACCTTGGAAAGTGCATCTTCAAATAATATGCCTGCCTCGTAAGATAAAAATCCTGCCGCATAATAACCTTGGGATAAATAAGATTCTAATCTCAAAAAACAGTTGTTTAAGCTGCCGACATCACTACAAGTTATGATTTCTACCGGTTCAAGAAATAGATAGCTTTTTGATATGCCCCGGCCTTCTCTGTTATCATAGAGAAAGACAAACTCTGTTTTGCTTTTTAGCAAGCCAAGCAAATCATCCAATGTTTTAGTGCGCGAAAACGAAACTTTTGGTCTCATAATAGAAAGGAATTTCTATTTATTCTTTCTGGCTCGTAGATAATCTTGGATTATTTTTTTATGATCAAAGGCATAATCTAGTTTCATCAAATCCTGATATTGAACGATTTTTAATCCCTGGGCGTCGTCGCCGGCCTTAGGATTGCCTTTGGCTTTTGCGATAAAAACGGTGCCGATGGTATGAAAACGGGGATCGCGATTAGGATCTGAATAAGTGTGGAATTGCCGGATTTCAACTAAATCCATGTTTGTTTCTTCTTTTGCCTCGCGTTTTACTGCGTCCTCTAAGCTTTCGCCGTAATCTACAAAACCACCCGGTAGCGCCCAGCCAAAAGGCGGATTGCTGCGTTCTATAAGGATAATCCCTTCGGCAAACTCAATAATCGCATCCACTGTAGTAAACGGGCCATATGATAATTTATACTGGATATATTCCAAATATCCCGTGACATGTTTCTGGAAAACCTGATAAGCCTTATCGTCGTAAAGACAAAAGATAACTTCTTTTAATCCTGATTCGTTTTCACGCAGATGTTTTAAGACTTCCTGCGCCATGATTTTAGCTGCGGCGACTAATGGAAAATTTCCCACGCCGCAGCCCAAAGCCGGAAAAGCAATAGATTTTACCTTTAATTCCTCGGCAACATTCAAAGAATTTGCGCAAGACTGGCGGATTTTTATCTCATCGGTCTTAAAGTCTAATCCCATAGTCGCCGCATGGATCACATATTTTGCTTTTAAAGAACCTGCGCCGGTTTCAATTGCCTCGCCGATTTTTATCGGGCCTTTTTTAACCGCTTCATCCTCAATTGTTTTGCCGCCTTTTTTGCGAATTGCGCCCGCCACTCCTCCACCCATGACTAATTTATTATTAGCGGCGTTGACAATGGCATCAACCTCTAAATCCGTTATATCGGCTTTGATAATTTTTATCTCGGCATCTTTGATTTTCATTTTGACTTCCTTCAATGAACGCACAATTTACGGAACGCTAGTGAACGTAAATTGTATGCGTGAATTGAACCCCCACACCAATTTTTGCACACTCCACACCAATAAAATTGGTGTGGGGGTAAAATTCAGCCATACAACTTAGTTTCGCTTACGCTCACTAAGTTGTGGCTTCATTTTGACTTCCTTGTAATCTTTTTGGCCAATTCTAACGCCTGATTTTTAGTCTTTATCGAACCTTCTGCCTGCGCTTCTTCTACTTCGCGCAGGATTTTGCTGAAATCCGGAGAAGGCTTAAGCCTCAATTTCTTGATCAAATCATTTCCGTCGATTAATCTAACGAATGGTTTTTCTTTTTGCTTGTCAAAATAACGCTGAATCAATTCTTTTATCAATTTCTCATGGCGTCTTCTCTGGACCGGATCGGTTAAAGGACCCCGGGTCGCGCGCTGATCTGCCAGCGAAAGAAGTAGAATACTTACGCCCTCATCTCCAGAATCTCTGAAATAACGGAATATCGCCCTTTCTGTCGGCATCTTGGTCTCGGCCAAATACCCCGGGCGCAGATGCCAAAAGATCATCTTCTCCAAAGCATCCTTTTCCCTGGTAGAAATTTTCAAAAGCCCGGAGATATGCTCGGTGATTTCCTTGCCGATTCTTTCGTGGCCATAAAACATAGTTTTGCCATCTTTTTGCATTTTTGCCTTGGGCTTACCGATATCATGCAGAAGCGCACCCAATTTCATAAGCGATTTCCTGGAACGCTTCAAGACGATTTCCTCCTCTAGATATTTTTTTATATCAATGTTATCGTCTAATTCTTGAAATATTTTCTCAAGCTGCAAAATTGTCTCAAGCGTATGATTCCAAACATCTAAATGGTGGTATCCTCCCTGTTTGACGTTACGCATAACATTGATATGAGGGATTATTTTCTCTAAGACCCTGCATTTATCCATGAGCTTCAAATGCTTTATAGAATTATCGAGCTCCAAGATCTTAAAGAATTCATCGCGGATTCTCTCGTAAGCCACCGTCGGAACCTTATCTTTTTCTTTTTTGATTTTATTTAAAGTTTTTGCCTCAATTTTAAAATCTAGAATCCCTGCCAAGCTAAAGGCGCGGACTATCCTTAGGGGATCATCCTGAAAGCTCATCTTAGAGGTCATCTTGATGACGCCTTTTTTTAAATCGCCAAGGCCGCTATAAGGATCAATGATAATCTCGCTAAATTTCTTCTTTACGCTTATCTTATTTACGTCCATGGCTAAGGCGTTGATTGTAAAATCGCGAAGGCGCAGATCTTTCTCCAAGGTGTTATCGCGAAAATCGGCAAAATCTAAAGTAAATACTTTGCCGTTTTTATTGCAAACTACCCTTGCACAGCCGCGTTCCTTGTCCAAGACAACGAAGCCTCCTCTTAAATCCCTTGAAATCAACCTGGCAATCTTTATAGAATCTCTTTTCAAGGTGAAATCTAAATCAAATTCCTGCTTATCTTTTCCTAAAATCAAATCGCGCAAGAACCCGCCGACAAGATAGATAGGCATATTGTACTTCTTAGATTTTCTTTGGATTATTTTTATGAAGGGGTTATTAAGTAATTTATTGACGAGGGAATCCATATTTGCATTTTGAAATTCTTAAAGCTTGAAGAATTTAACCGATAATTTATCCGTATCCAAGATTGCGGCGGTGGATTTTCCCGTCAGCCACCCTCCGCATTCTCCGGGATTAACGAGCAAGGTCTTGCCTTCTTTTCTTAATTCTTTCTTATGGCTATGGCCAAACACGATTATATCAAAATTTCTTGCGGGCAAGGCCTTAAGATCATGCACAAGGGCTATTTTTATATCTTCAAACATTAATTCTACCGGCCCGTCCTTGATTTTTCCGCCTGATTTTCTCTTTAGGCCTTCCTTTTCTCCGTCATTGTTGCCAAATACGCCTAAATATTCGCAATTAAGTTTATCCAAATAATGGATTGTGAAAGGCGCGACAAAATCTCCGGCATGAAGCACCAGCTCTACCCTTTTGGAATTGAATAACTTGACTGCCTTTTTTATTTTATCCAGATTATCGTGGGTATCAGAAACTAAGCCTATTCTCATTGCTCTTCTTTTAAAGACGAGGCTTTTTCCAAGACCTCTTCTTCTACAAAGATAGGGGCTTTGGACCTCACTGCCAAAGCGATACTGTCAGATGGGCGGGCATCAACTATTTTCACTTTCCCGTCTTGCTTTATAATAAGCTTGGCATGGAAAGTATTTTCCAATAATTTATCAATTACTACCTTATCTAGCTTGCCGTCAAGATTTTCTATGGTTGATTTTAGCAAGTCATGGGTTAAAGGCCTGGGAGGAGTCATCCCGCTTACCTTCATTTTGATGCTGGAGGCCTCCAGGAACCCGATTATTATGGGGAGCCTGCGATTGCCGCCCTTTTCTTTAAGGACAATCACCTGGTCATGCCTTTTCTCATCTATAATAATCTTGTTTAATTCCATTTCAACCATTATATGTTCACCTTTTTAAGTTTGTTTATCTAGAATAACTTTTAATTCTTTCATGAATTGGCTAACATCTTTAAACTGCCTGTAAACCGAGGCAAATCTTACATAGGCAATCTCATCTAACTTCGCCAGTTTCTCCATGACAAGCTCGCCGATGGCCTGCGAAGGCGCCTCTTTATCAAACTTGCGCATAACCTGCCTTTCGATATTCTCGACGATCTCCTCTATTTTCTCCATGCTGATAGGCCGTTTCTCAAAAGCTTTAATCAGCCCGGAAGATATTTTCTTTCTATCATACGGTTCCCTGCGGCCGTCTTTTTTTATAATCATTAAAGGCGTCTCTTCCACATGCTCATAGGTGGTAAACCTTCTTTTGCATTTAAGGCATTCGCGTCTGCGCCTGACAGATGCGCCTTCCAGGCTCTCCCGGGAATCAACTACTTTATTATTTTTATTTCCGCAATATGGACACTTCATCGTCTCTTTCGTCCTTCGACACGCTCAGGACGAACCCTGAGCGAAGCCGAATGGGTCCGCTCCTAAATTCAAAATTCAAAAGGCAAAATTCAAAAACTTCCTCAAGACAAAATTAAGAACTTTTGACTTTTGCCTTGCCTGCCTGTCAACAGACAGGTTATCTTTTTGAATTTTTAATTTTTAATTTTGAATTTTTTATCCTTCTAATATTTATCTTTGCTTCTTTTAAGAAACTGCGCGACATTTTATCGGGATATCCGTCCTTGATAACAACCTCTTTGATCCCGGCATTAATCAACATCTTTGCGCAGATTATACAGGGCTGATTGGTAAGATACAAGACGCTGCCATTAGTGCTGATGCCATGAAGCGCTGCCTGTATCAATACATTCTGTTCGGCATGCAGGCCTCGGCACAGCTCATGACGCTCCCCCGAAGGAATCCCTAGCTTTACCCTCAGGCAGTCTCCGTCATCAATGCAATGTTTAATGCCTGATGGCGCGCCATTATAACCCGTGGCTAAGATCCTTTTATCTTTGACCAATACAGCGCCCACATGACGCCTAAGGCAAGTCGCCCTCTTTGAAACCAGGCTTGCTACTTCTAAGAAATATTCATCCCAGCTGGGACGATGGTGTTTATTTTTCAAGTTTTTCCCCTAAATAAGATCTTTGTATAAAGGAAACTTCTTTACAAGCTTAGCTACTTCTGCGGAAACCTGTTTTATGACTTTCTCGTCGCCGCCATTGGAAATTATCCTATCGATTAAACCGGCGATTATCCTCATATCTTTCTCTTTCATGCCCCTGGTCGTCACTGCCGGCGTGCCCAGGCGGATTCCGCTTGTGACTGCCGCGTGCATTTTATCAAAAGGAATTAAATTCTTATTCACGGTAATACGAGCCTTATCCAAGGTGGTTGCGGCAAGCTTTCCGGTTACCCCCTTAGAGGTCACATCAACCAACATAAGATGATTATCTGTCCCGCCGGAGACGATACGGTATCCTTTATTTTTCATCGCATCGGCTAGAGCTTGGGCATTCTTGACGATCTGCTGCTGATATGTCTTGAATTCCGGTTTAAGCGCCTCGCCTAAAGCCACGGCCTTAGCAGCGATAACATGCATCAATGGCCCGCCTTGGATTCCGGGAAAAACTTCAGCGTCGATTTTCTTGGCGAATGCCTTCTTGCAGAAAATCATTCCTGCGCGCGGGCCGCGCAAGGTCTTGTGTGTGGTTGTAGTCACAAATTCCGCATAAGGAATCGGTGAAGGATGCAATCCGGTAGCCACTAATCCGGCGATATGAGCCATATCCACAAAAAGATACGCCCCGACGCTATCGGCGATTTCGCGGAACTTCTTAAAATCGATAATCCTTGGGTATGCGCAGGCGCCGGCTAAAATCATTTTCGGCCTATGCTGTTTTGCCAAATTTGCAATCTCATCATAATCCAGCATCTCGTTTTTATGACTAACTCCATAGGTGACAATTTTATAAAATTTACCCGAGAAATTATGCGGATGACCATGGGTCAGATGCCCTCCGCAGGCTAAATCCATGGCCAGGACCGTATCACCTAGATTAAGCGCGGCAAAATAAACCGCCATATTTGCCTGCGAGCCGGAATGCGGCTGCACATTCACATACTCTGCGCCGAAAAGCTTCTTTGCCCTATCTTTTACCAAGGCCTCAATGTCGTCTACGAATTCGCATCCGCCATACCAACGCGCCTTGGGATATCCTTCGGCATATTTATTGGTGAGGACTGAGCCTTGCGCCTCCAAAACCGACAAAGAAGCAAAATTCTCCGAGGCAATAAGCTCTATATTTTTCTTCTGCCTTTCTATCTCATTCAAGATAATGTCATAAACCTGCTTGTCTGTTTTCTTAAGATGTTTCACCGCTTCAAACCCTCCTAAAAGATTATCGAAGATTTTCTATTCTTGATATTTGCTTGACTCTGCGCGCATGCCTGCCGCCCTGGAAATAAGTAGTCAGCCAAATAGTAATTAACGGCTTTAAACTTTTCTTATTGATAAAATCTGAACCCAGAACCAAAACATTGGCGTCATTATGCTCCCGGGAAAGGCGCGCCGCCTTAACATTGTAACAAAGGGCGGCGCGCACACCCTTTACTTTATTGGCGACAATCGCGTTTCCGATTCCGGTCTTACAAATGAGAATCCCGGCGGAGTTTTTATTGCGCGAGACTGCCTTGGCAGTTTCATAAGCTATCTTGGGATAATCACAAGAATCCGCAGAATAAGCGCCTTTGTCAATTACCTTATAACCCTTGGAAGCCAAAAATTTAATTATTCCGGCTTTTAGATTAAATCCCCTGTGATCAGAACCGATAAAAATTATTTTTTTTGACATATTCTTCATGATTATACCAGTTGAGAAACTCTATCTACCGCTTGTTTTATAACCTCAAAAATAAGCTTATAATATTCTTCAGATTTTCCTATGGGGTCGTATATTTCCAGATCCCCGTCATCTATTTTAGCAAATTCTTTCAAAAGATATAACCTATTTTTTACAAAAGGATAATCGCGCAGAATCCTCTGTTCATGGACCTTCTGCATAACAAGGATCAAATCCGCCCTTTTAGCTATTTCAGCCGTAAATTGCCTTGCCCGGTGTTTAGAGACATCTATTCCTTCTTGCTCTAATAATTTGCGCGTCTCAAAACTCGCGCCCATCCCCGGCAAAATCGAAAGCCCTGCCGCAGATATATTGACGTCTTGCCTTTTAGCCATTTTCTTCTTTAAAAGCTCCATAGCCATAACCGAACGGCAGCTATTCCCGGTGCAGACAAAAACTATATTTTTGGTACGGATTGCCTTTTCTATATCTTCTTTTTTAATCGCGCCTTCTCTTTTTATCTGCAGAGCGGCTTGCGTAACATCGACAACTGTAGAGCTAATACCCAGAAGTGTCTTTCCGCCATCTAAAGCCATCTCAATCTTGCCGTCAAAATCAGATAAAACATCTTCTATGGTCGTGGCCGGGCTATCCCCGGATATATTTGCCGAAGGGGCAACGATGGGAACTGCCGTAATATTGATCAAATCCAGCGCGATTCTATTACTGGGCATGCGCATCCCCACTGTCTGGTTATTGTTTTTCTTGGATTTAAAAACCAACGTCAACGGACCTGGCCAGAATTTATCTATCAATTTATAGCCCTCAATGGGAATATCCATGGCAAACTCTTCAATTTTATCTTTATCCGCAATATGGATGGTAAAAAGCTTCTCTGCCGGACGGTTCTTAACCTCCATAAGCCTATCCATACTTTTTTTATTAGTAAAATTAGCAGCTAAGCCGTAGACGGTCTCGGTAGGGAAAGCCACGAGGCCACCCTTTCTTAAGATAACGGCTGCTTTCTGGATCTTTCCTCTGTCCGGATTCTCGGGGTCTAGTTGAATAACTTCTGTATTGATCAAATTTTTACCTTTATCTTTTTAATCGCCTGAATCTGTTTCTTCCTGAAATTGACTAATTTTCTTTTTATATTTTTATCTTTCAAAGCCAATATCTCCAACGCAAGAATGGCTGCATTTTTAGCCCCAGCTTTTCCTACGGACATCGTAGCCACGGGAATTCCCCCGGGCATCTGGACGATGGAAAGAAGAGAATCAACGCCTTTAAAAGTCTTTGTCTCAATGGGAATCCCAATCACTGGGAGAATTGTATGGGAAGCGATGACTCCGGGTAAAGCCGCAGCCATCCCCGCCGCTGCGATGATTACTTCAATACCGTTTGATTCAGCCCGCTTTGCGTATTTAGCGGTCAAATCAGGAGTGCGATGCGCTGATAAAACTTTAACATCGCATCCAACCGAAAAATCTTTTAAAATCTTTATTGCCTCTTCAACTATCGACAAATCAGACTCGCTGCCCATAATTACGGCTATTTTATTTCTCATAATTACATCCTCCTTTAATGAGCAGACAACTTACGGAAGCGACAGCGACGTAAGTTGTAGCCCCGTTTTATCGGGGCGTCTGCGAATTAAACCCCTCACCTTTTTAATATTCAATTTTTTAGAGACCTATTATCTAAAATGCCTGAATAGATAAAAGGTGAGGGGTCAAATTCAGCCACACGACTTATGTTCACTTTGTTCCATAAGTCGTGGCTTCATTTGACCTCCCGATTGCTTTTGCTCCGATATCTTTACGATAATGCGCGTTTTGGAAACTTATTTTTTCAACCGCATTATATGTACTGGCGATTGCTTCCTTTATATCTTTTCCTAATCCGGTCACGCCTAAAACCCTGCCGCCGGAAGTAAGGATCTTGCCGTTTTCGCGCTTAGTCCCGGCGTGAAAAACCACCACATCTTTTAATTTCTTGGCTTCTTCTAATCCGGAAATTAGTTTGTTTCTTTCATAATCCCCGGGGTAACCGCCCGCAGCCATAACCACGCAGACACACGGACGACTATCCCATTCTAACTTAAAATCGGCTAATTTTCCATCTAAAGCTGCAAAAATTAATTCCACTAAATCTGATTTTAATCTGGGCAAAATCGCTTCTGTCTCGGGATCGCCGAACCTGACATTAAATTCCAAAACTTTTGGGCCATCTTTTGTCACCATTATACCGGCATAAAGCACGCCGCAAAATACATGGCCTTCTTTTTTCATTCCGTCAATTACCGGCTTTAATATCTTTTGGGATATTTCTTTTTTCAAATCCTCCGAGACAATCGGCGCCGGCGAATATGCGCCCATGCCACCGGTATTGGGGCCTTGGTCATTATCAAAAATCCTTTTATGGTCCTGTGATGATTCCAATACTACAAAATTATCTCCGTCGGAAATTGCCAAGATAGATGCCTCTTCGCCTTCAAGGCATTCCTCAATCACCACCTGGATTCCCGCCTCTTTAAAAACCTTTTTCTCCATGATTAAATCTATGGCGGCTTCCGCTTCAACCTCGGTCTGACAAATTATTACGCCTTTTCCGGCGGCAAGGCCGTCTGCCTTTATTACCAGCGGCGCGCCGACTTCTTCTATATAATCTTTTGCATCCAGGCTATCATTAAAAGCTCTGAATTTTGCCGTGGGGATATTGTTTCTTATCATAAATTCCTTAGCAAAGACCTTGCTTCCTTCTAAGCTTGCGGCGAATTTACTTGGCCCAAAAATCTTGAGCTTTTTTTCCTGGAATTTATCCACGATTCCGGCAACTAAAGGTATTTCTGGGCCGACGACAGTCAAATCGATCTTCTTATTCATGGCGAATTTCAAAAGCCCATCAATATCTTCTACCTTTATATTCACGCATTCGGCTAATTCCTGGATCCCGCCGTTTCCCGGAGCGCAAAAAATCTTATTTACCCCGTTAGAAATATCTTTTCTAAAGGGGTCTGCTGATTTGGACTGAGCAATCTTCCAAACCAACGCGTGCTCTCTGCCTCCGGAACCAACGACAAGTATATTCATAATCTAATGTAAAGACTTCAGCGTCTTTTCTGCTTCTTTATAATTTTCTTCGACTAAACCAAAAATAATACTATCTACATCTTTTAAACGGTCATAAATCTGCAGTGCCTCGGCCCAATCCTTATTTTCAAATAATATAGTACCTAATTCGTATAAAACTAAGGCGTCTCGAGGGTGCTTTTCTAGAAATTCTTTTAGAGTGTCGATTGCCTTGTCCGCCTTTCCATAAGAAAAGTATACGTCGGACACAGACGTCCATAATATAGCCTTATCAGGAGATATATCTTTTGCCCTCTCTAAATGGCTTGTCATATTTTCATATTCTCCCATCTTTTCATATACCATTGCCAGACCAAAATTTGCTGCAGCTGTTTCATATACTCCTAATGACTTCTTATACTCTTTTATTGATTTAGAGTAACCTGAGGCACTCCTTTTGTACTCATTGGCCCTCTCGAAATGACTCAATAGTGCCTTCCTTTTCTCTTCAGACAGCTGAGACGGATAGTCGTCTAATTCGATTTTAAAGTCCACTGCCCCCTTACTTGCATCGACACCAAAATAACGAGACATAAGAATTACCTCTCTAAGATATTCTTCGTAATTGTAACGTGTTGGAGGCGTGACTTTACGTCTTATTATTTTATACTCCCCCAAAGCACTCTCAAAATCTTTGCTTGCCAAATATGCTAAACACAAAGCATCATGGTACCTATTGTTTCCCGAGTCCAATTCCAAAGCCTTTCTTAGGCTTTCTACAGCTTCTTTATATTTTCCGTTTCCAGCAAATATCAAACCAATTCCATAATAAGCATCAGGAAGGTTCGGATTTGATCCGATTGCCTTATTATAAAACACTGTAGCCTTTTCTTTATCTTTCTTAAAATAAATCTTTCCTAAAGCAAGGTAATTTTGCGCAGATGGGCACATCTCTACAATCTCTTCATATTCCTTAATCGCGTCTTCAGCCAACGCTATTTCTTCTTTATATTCGTACAATTTATCTATGATGTGATCACGCAAGAATTGAAACTCTGGTTCAAAGGCAATAGCTGTTTTATAGGCGTTTATTGCTTTGTCCCAACTTATTTTGCTACGCTGCATCCCAGTGCCTAATACGAAAAATACCTTTGATTTTAAATTTTTAGGAAGATTTTTTGCATATACCTGCATATCTGTATAATCCAGACCTTCTTGGTAGGCTTCTCCCAAAACTGTTTTTATCCCATATTCCAACACCGGAGTAAGCCTCAAAGCTTGCTTGAATTCAAATATTGCTTCGGGATAATTCCCGTTTAAGTTGTAGATAGTGCCGAGGAGATAATGACTGTATGCGGCATCGATTTCGTTGTTCTTTTCAGCTTTTTTGAAATTAGAAATAGCTTCTTCTATCTTGCCGGCCTTGAGCAAATCTGCTCCCAATATCAAAAAATGGTCGTCTTGCGAAAAACAAATATTATTTATAGCTAAAAAAAACAATGAAAGAATAATTATTTTAACTCTCATAATATTTCTATTTTTCTGGATCCTTTCTTAATCTCACCAATAACCCATGATTTTAATTTATTTTTGGATAATATTCTCTGCGCTCTGGAGACATCTTTCGGGCTTACCGCCAAAACCATGCCAATTCCCATATTAAAAGTTGAATACATTTCGCGCTGGCTGATATTTCCTCTTTTTTGAATCAAGCCAAAAATTCTGGGTACGTTCCAAGACGATTTGTAAACCACTGCGTTCTTGTCGCGCGGCAAAATACGCGCAAGTTTCCCGTAAAACGCCCCGCCGGTAATATGCGATATACCTTTGACGTTAACATTCTTTATAACATCCAAAACCGGCTTCACATAGATTTTTGTAGGGGCAAGTATTTGCTTAGCATATCTCTTTTGTTCTTTTTTAGATAATACCTTCCTTACCAGAGAATATCCGTTAGAATGAATCCCGCTTGATGCCAGGCCGATTAATTTATCGCCAACTTTAATTTTGGAACCATCGATAATTTTGCCCTTTTCCACCACGCCCACGACAAAACCGCCCAAATCATAATCGCCTTCAGCGTACATTCCCGGCAATTCCGCAGTCTCGCCGCCGATTAGACTGCAGGCTGACTGCTTACAGCCTTCGGCAATACCTTTTATCACATCTCTTAAAACTTGAGGATCTAATTTTCCCGAAGCGATATAATCCAAAAAGAAAATCGGTTTTGCTCCAAGGCAAAGGATATCATTAGTATTCATCGCCACTAAATCAATACCAACGGTATCGTGTTTATTCACCAGTTTTGCGATAATAAGTTTTGTGCCTACTCCATCCGAAGATGACACCAGAATAGGATGTTTATATTTTGCCAAAGAGAAATCATAAAGGCTGCCGAATCCGCCGATTCCGCCCATTACTTCTTTGGTGAAAGTCCTGGCAACCAAAGATTTTATTTCTTTTTTGAATTTATTCGCCTTGGCGATGTCTACTCCGCTTGATTTATAAGTAAGCCGCTTAGTCATCATTCACCTCTTAACTTTCTTCTAGAAACTCTAAACACTAAACTCTAAATCCCTGCCTGACGGCAGGCAGGCTAAACAAACTCAAAATTCAAAACTTCAAATCCAAGACAGATTTTTTTGAGTTTTGGAGATTTGGGTTTGGGATTTGTTTAGAGTTTAGTGTTTCGGATTTAGGGTTTAACATTTTCGCATTTGTTTTCCAATGATAACTTGCCTGTTTTCTTATCAAATTTAGTGGGGTATTTTCCGCTGAAACATGCGGTGCAATAATTATTTTTATCTTTGACGCAAGCCAGCATTCCTTCCACGCTTAGATAACCCAGGCTATCAACGCCTAAAAATTCTTTAATTTTATTAATACTGTATTTGTGGGCGATTAATTCCTTTTGCGTAGGGAAATCTATGCCGTAAAAACACGGGTAGCGATGCGGCGGACAGGCAATCCTTAAATGCACCTCTTTTGCACCGACCTCGCGGAATCCTCGGATACGTTTCTTAGAAGTCGTCCCGCGCACAATGGAATCATCCACTATCACAACCTTCCTGCCTTTGATTACTTCCTTCAGGAGATTAAACTTAACTTTGGCGCCTAGATCCCTTATCTCTTGATGCGGTTGGATAAAAGTCCTGCCGATGTAATGATTGCGGATAATCCCCCATTCAAGCGGAATCCCTGAAGCATGGGAAAATCCTAAAGCCGCGGACATCCCGGAGTCAGGAACAGGAATCACCAAATCGGCTTTCACCGGATGCTCTTTTGCAAGCCTCTCGCCCAGGCTCTGCCTTACCAGATGCACTGTCTGGCCGAAGGCGAATGAATCGGGCCTTGAAAAATAGATATGTTCAAAAATACATTGTGCTTGTTTCTTTTCCGATGAGAATTTATGCGATCTTATCCCGCTCTTGTCTATTACCGCGATTTCGCCGGCCTGGATCTCGCGGATATATTTTGCCTCAATCAAATCAAAGGCGCAAGTCTCTGACGCCAGGCAATATGAATTGCCGATTTTACCCAAAACAAGCGGACGAAAACCTAAAGGATCGCGCACGCCAATCAATTTATCTTGAGTCATCAAAATCAAAGAATACGCGCCCTCAACCGATTTCATCGCGCCTTTTAGTTTTTCCACGATATCCGGCGATTTTTCTTTTGCCATAAGATGAATGATGATTTCGCTGTCGCAAGTAGACTGAAAGATTGAACCTTGCGCTTCCAATTTCTTCTTTAACGCTGAACTATTGGTAAGATTACCGTTGTGGGCGATGGCTAAAGATTTGTCGCGATGATTGGCAAAAAGCGGCTGGACGTTTTTAAGCACGCTTGAGCCGGTGGTGGAATATCGGGTATGACCTACGGCAATATCACCTTTTAATTTCCCTAAGACTTCCGGACTAAAGACATCGCCGACTAAACCCATCTCTTTATGGATATAAAAATCCTTACTGTCGCTTGAGACGATACCGCAGGATTCTTCGCCCCTGTGTTGCAGAGCATAAAGGCCAAAATAGGTAAGGTCGCTAGCATTTTTATGACCAAAAATGCCGAAAAGTCCACAGTATTCTTTAGGATTATCAATCATATTTTTAGAATTATTCGATCCTCGTTCCTAGATGCCCGCCTGCCGTCGGGCAGGCTAGATCCTCGTAAAATCAGACGAGTATCGAGCATCGAGGATCTAGAAATTATTTATGATAAAACTTTTGTATCTCCTTCAACACTTCCTGCGGAGTTTCCGCAATCTTAATGATAGCTAATTCTTCTTTCCTTAAGCAGCCTTCTTTAATCACATTATTTTTGAGATGTTCCAGGAGCCCTTTCCAGTATTTGACGCCGACTAAAACTACGGGAAAACGCGGGATTTTAAGCGTCTCGATTAAATTCAATGATTCAAACAATTCATCATGCGTGCCGTATCCGCCGGGAAAAATCACGAATGCCTTGGCGTAGCGCACAAACATGACTTTACGCACAAAGAAATAATGAAAATCTAAAAGGATATCCACATAGGTATTAGGCCTTTGTTCCGAGGGAACTTCAATATTCAAACCCACGGATTTTCCTTTGGAGAGTTTGGCGCCTTTGTTGGCTGCCTCCATAATTCCCGGGCCTGCGCCTGTGATAATCGCATAATTATGCTTTGCCAATAGCTTTGCTGTCTCGGTGGCTAATTTGTAATACTTGTTGGTTGGTTTTAGCCTGGCAGAGCCGAATATGGAAACTGCCGGCCCGATTTTGGATAAAACCTCAAAACCCTCGACAAACTCCGCCATAATCCTGAATATCCTCCAGGTCTCTTCACTGGTGAAATCGTATTTGATCGCTTTGTTCTTTGCCATGTTTTATAATCCTTTCGTTAATTAACTCAAAAAACGAAAAGAAAAAGCACAAGTAAAAAGTTAAAAGTTTTGAATTTTGACTTGTGCCTTTCCCCTTTTACTTTCTAAGCGCTATATTCCTTTTCTATCGCGCTGCGCCAGACGCTGGAGACTTCATCCACGGAAAGATCAATCAAATCATTGATGTTTAATTTTTTTCCTCCGACTTTGCCGATAATCTTTGCCGGCACCTTGTTTTTCTTCGCGATTTCAAGGATTTTATCCGCATCTTTTGGCTTGGCGCTTACGATTACCCGCGATTGTGTTTCGCCAAAAAGAAGCGCGTCTTTTCTGATATTTTTATCATCTAACTTTATGGTGGCGCCAATATTCTTATCCGTAATACAGCTTTCTGCCAAGGCCACTGCAATCCCGCCTTCAGAACAATCGTGGGCGGACTGAACCAATCCCTTGTCAATTGCCGCAAGCAAAGTATCCAGGAGCGCCTTTTCCTGTTTCAAATCCAAGGACGGAACATCGCCTTTTTTCAGGTTGTAAAGGGTTTTAAGATATTCCGATGCGCCCAGCTCATTTTTATTTTCACCCAAAAGGATTACCGCGTCGCCTTCGGATTTAAAGCTCTGTTTTACGACTTTATCGATATCCTCGACGACACCAACCATGCCAATTGCCGGCGTGGGATCAACTGTGCCTTTGGGATTTTCATTGTGGAAACTGACGTTTCCGCTGACCACGGCGATGTCTAAAGCTAAACAGGCATCAGTGATGCCTTCGCAGGATTTCTTAAATCCCCAGAAAACTTCGGGATTAAAAGGATTGCCGAAATTCAAGCAGTCGGTCAAGCCGAGCGGCTTTGCGCCTACGCAAGCTAGGTTTCTGGCTGATTCTGCGACGGCAATCTGTCCGCCCAGACGAGGATTCAGACGGCAATAAGTTCCGTTGCAATTCGCTGTAGCAGCAAATCCTCTTTTTCCCACAACTTTAATTACTGCTGCGTCAGCTTCGCCGGGTTTTACCACCACATTGCCGAATAACTTCGGGTCGCTCTTGGAATAAACCATGCTTTTGTCGGCGATAGTTGATGAACTTAGCAATTTAAGAAGAGTCTGGCTGTAATCCTTAGACTCTTTTATGTCATTAAGGTTTAATTTATATCGGGAAAAATCAGGCTCTTTTTCTTCGCGGATGTAAACCGGGGAATCCTCGGTCAAAGTTCTTGCCGGAACTTCGGCGACAATTGTATCACCTTCTTTTACAGTGAGCTTATCGCCTTTTTTCACAAAACCGATGATGTCAAGCGGAACGCCGTGTTTTGAACAGATTTTCTTGGCGTCTTCGATTTTATCCTTTTCTAGAATTACCAACATTCTCTCCTGGCTTTCCGAAAGCATGATTTGATAAGCATTCATGTCAGGAGTCCTTTTTCTTACCTTAGTTAAGTCAATTTCAATTCCTACTCCGCCCTTGGTTGCAGTCTCAGATGTAGAACAAACTAAACCTGCTGCGCCCATATCCTGCATTCCTACGACCACACCTGCTTTGATAAGTTCGAGGCTGGCGCGTCTTAGCTTCAGGCCCATTACCGGGTCGCCAATAGCCACCGAAGAAGTATCCTTTTCTGCGCCTTCGGCAATGGCGCCGGATGCGAATGCCGCACCTCCCACGCCGTCCTTGCCGGTGTCTCCACCGATCATGACTACGATGTTGCCGATTCCTGCGGCTTTGGCACGAGTGATTTCATTGTGTTTGACCACGCCGACAGTCATAGCATTGACCAACGGATTTCCTTCATAGCTTTCATCAAAATAAATTTCTCCGCCCACGATAGGAACCAAGGCAATATTGGCATAGTGACTAAATCCTCTGCCGATTTCCTTAAATAACCACTTTACTTTTTTATCGGTGAGCCTTCCTAATCTTAAGGAACCAAGTAAGCCCACGGTATCTGCTCCCATGGTGAAGATATCGCGTAAGCATCCGCCACCGCCGGTTGCTGAAGCCTCAAAAGGCTCGACCGCCGAGGGATGATTGTGCGATTCCATTTTAAAAGCAACGCCGTAACCTTCGCCGATATCCACTATCCCGGCATTCTCTCCCGGGCCTTGCAAAACTTGTTTGCCTTCGGTGGGAAACAATTTTAATATCGGCCTGGAATTCTTATAGGAACAATGCTCGCTCCACATGGCAGAAAAAAGGCCGAGTTCCGTATAATTTGGTTCTCGGCCGATGAGCTTTTTTATCCGCTCATATTCGTCCATGGTTAAACCTTCTTTTTCGATAATTTCCTTTGTGATTTTGATATCTTTGACACTAACGGTAGGCATTTTATTCTCCTTTTTTAAAAATGTCATAAAATGAGGGCGTCTTTGCAGCTTAACAAAAACACTTTAGCCAAGCCACTGCGTCAATGCAGTTTAAGATTTCCCCTG
>VGKH01000017.1 GCA_016867135.1 Candidatus Omnitrophota bacterium | reverse complement strand
TTTTCTGACTTTTACCAACCTTACGTCAGACACTATGAAAAAAGAGCTTAGCTGCTTCTGTATTTGCGTAAAATATTTCAGCCATTTTGGGTCATCCGCGCTGATTATTACCTGGGCCTCCAGGGAGCTACCGATATTGCCTGCGCTTCTATAATCTTCAAGCTTCTTTAAGACGACTGGCCTTAAGCTTACTAAATCTTTGAAGGTTTCTTCCATATGTTTATTTTGCCACTCGCGATTTAATTCCGGCCAGTCTAAAAGATGCACGCTTGCCTTATCCGTATCTTCTTGAGCTTTTGGCATAGACTTGAAAATTTCTTCCGCGCTGAAGGCTAAAATCGGCGCTAAAATCCTCACTAAGGCATTTAAAACCTCGTACATTGTTGTCTGAGCTGCTCGACGGGCGACTGATTTCTTTGCAAACGTGTAAAGCCTATCTTTTAAAATATCTAAATAAACGGCGGAAAGATCTTCATTGCAAAAACTATAAATCAACCGATAAGCCTTGGCAAAATTAAACTCTTCTTTATTCTTTAAGCCGTAAGCCTCTTCTACTTCTGAAAGCATCATGCTCAGCTTATTAAGACACCATTTATCTATATCTAACAAATCTCTATAAGCTATCCTATCTTTATCGGGATCGAAATCGTATAAGTTTCCTAAAAGGAATCTTAAGGTATTTCGAATTTTTCTGTAGGCTTCGATAAGCCGCAGCAATATTTCTTTAGAAACTCTTATGTCTTCTGCGTAATCGCTTGAAGCCACCCAAAGCCTTAAGATGTCGGCGCCGTAATCTTTCATCACATCATGCGGCGAGACGACATTTCCCAAAGACTTGGACATCTTGCGGCCATCGCTATCCACGGTAAAACCATGAGTAAGTACTGCCTTAAACGGAGGCTTATCGTCTATAGCTATAGAAGGTATCAAAGAAGACTGGAACCATCCCCTATGTTGATCGGAACCCTCCAGATAAAGATCGGCAGGAAGTTCTTTTAACGGCTTCAACACCGCCTGGTGGCTAACGCCTGAATCAAACCAGACATCGACTATATCCACGCCTTTTTCAAAATTGCTATTCTTGCACTGAGAACACTGATAGCCTGCCGGCAATAATTCCTTTATGTCTTTGGCAAACCAAGAATCAGTCCCTTCCTGCAAAACTATCTCGGCAAAATTATTAACGATTTTTTCATCTAAAATCCATTTTCCGCAATCGCGGCATTTAACTGCCGGGATAGGCACGCCCCAGTATCTCTGGCGGGAAAGACACCAATCTGGCCTAAGCTCTATCATTGCCGCGATTCTTTCCCTGCCAGCAGAAGGAATCCACCGGATAGATCTATTCACGGCATTAATTAACTTGGCTCTCAAATTCTTATGGTCAATTTTCATAAACCACTGCTCAGTGGCGCGAAAGATAATCGGGCTTTTGCATCGCCAGCAATGGGGATAAGAATGGCTTAATTTTTCCGCTAAAAGTAAAATTCCTTTTTCCTGCAATCGGGCGATGATCTTGTCATTGGCATCGAAAACATGCAGACATTGAAATTCCTGGGCGTAGGGACTGAATTTTCCCTTGTCATCAACCGGCATTACTGCTTCTAAATTATATCTCTGACCGGTAGCATGGTCTTCTTGGCCGTGACCAGGCGCGGTATGCACTAAACCAGTCCCTTCATCTTTAGTGACATACTCTGCCAAGACGACTTTACAATCCTGTCTTAATCCTAAAGGATGAATATAAGAAGCGGCTTCTAAATTCTTCCCCGCCACTTCCTGGATTACTTTATAATCTTTAAGATTGCATTTCTCCGAGACAGAATTAACTAGGCTATTTTCGATAATCAAGATTTCACTAGCAGCATCAATTAAAGAATACTTAAAATTCGGATGAGCCGCTACTGCGACGTTGGCGACCAAAGTCCATGGGGTTGTCGTCCATACAACTAAAGACACGTTCTTATTCTTTAAACCGCCATCAATATGCTCAGGATTATTGACTTTGAACTTGATATAAATAGACGGCGAAGAATGATCTTCGTATTCTACTTCTGCTTCGGCTAATGCCGTCTCGCATTTATAGCACCAATTAACCGGCTTAAGGCCTCGGTAAATGTAACCTTTTTCTACCAGCTCGGCAAAAGATTTTACAATCCAATATTCATATTGGTGATTTAAAGTAAGGTAAGGATGTTGCCAATCTCCGAATATCCCCAGCCGCTTAAATTGTTCCTTTTGAATCCCCACGTATCGGATGGCATAATCATGGGCTTTCTTGCGGAACTCAACCTGAGGAATCTGTGATTTATGAATCCCCAATTCCTTAAGCAACTGATGTTCTACGGGAAGACCATGGCAATCCCATCCCGGGATATACGGAGCATCAAACCCTTGCATGGTCTTATATTTTACAATAATGTCTTTTAAGGTTTTATTTAAGGCGTGTCCCAGATGGATATCTCCGTTGGCATAGGGCGGACCGTCGTGCAGGATAAACTTTGGCTTGCCTTGAGTTTTCTTTCTTAACAGGCCGTAGATATCCTGTTTTTCCCATTCCGACAAAATTACCAGTTCTTTCTGGGCAAGGTTTGCCTTCATGGGAAAATCAGTTTTGGGCAGATTTAAGGTTTCTCGGTAATCCATTTTATCCCGCACCTTTTAAATTATCCGCGGTTTGCGACATTAACAAATGCTATCCCTATCTCTCCTTCTTGCGCTTGGTTGATATCCCGCGCAAAAAGGAGCGGGAATTATTTAAAGTGTATTAATTTCTTGAATTTTCTAACTCTGTCATTAATTTCTTTAAGGGTAAGACAAGATGCCCGTTCTGTCCCGAATCCTTCGACATTAAATGAGGCAATAATTGTACCATAAACAACCGCTTTTTTAATCGTATTTTTGTTTATTTTTCTTACCTTTGTCAAATAACCTATAAAACCTCCGGCAAAGGTATCTCCGGCGCCGGTTGGATCAACCAGCTTCTCTACCGGATAAGCAGGAAGAGAAAATATCGAATTTTCAAAATAGGCGATTACTCCGTGTTCTCCTTTTTTAACCAAGACTATCTTGGGGCCAATTTTCTTTAATTCCTTGGCGGCATTTATCAGATGCCTTTCTCCAGAAATAGCCCTTGCCTCAGCATCATTGGCCAAGAATATATCTGCCTTCTTCAAAATCCTAAACAGGGATTCCCTTTTATTGTTGATCCAATAATTCATAGTGTCTAACGCTACTAATCTCGGAGATTGGATGCGATTTAAAAGCTTCATCTGGATATCCGGGTCAACATTGGCTAGAAAGATATTCTTGATTCTTCTCTGCGCCCGGTTAATTTCGGGGGAAAATGCGCTCAAAACTCCCAGGTGCGTATTCAGGGTTATGGCTTCATTTAAATCGCCTGTGTATTCTCCGCTCCATCTAAAACTTTCTCCCCCTTGTTTTCTCACTGATGATATGTCTAATCCTTTTGCGCGTAGAAAATCTAAATGTCTTCGGGGAAAATCCTCGCCGATTACTGAAACTAAATTAACATCGGCAAAAAATCTTGCTGCCAAGGCAAAATGCGTAGCTGAACCTCCGAGAATATCACATCTTTTTCCTGATGGCGTTTTTACCGTATCCAAAGCAACTGTGCCGAGTGCCAGTAATTTCATGCTATTTTATGTATTTTCCTATGACTAAAGAAAGATCCTTTTTAACTTTAGGAGGGATCATCTCTCTATTTGTGATAACTGCGAATTTTAGCGCATCTTTGCAATCGCAGGTCCTTGGTTTATCTAACCGAGGAATGGTCAACTGCAAAATCTTCTTGGCGTTTTCAATATTTTTCTGCAAATTCTGAATTACCATATCGATAGTCACCTGCTCTTCAGTCTTATGCCAGCAATCATAATCGGTAACCGCCGCCAAAGTGGCATAACAAATCTCAGCTTCTCTGGCCAATCTTGCCTCTTGCAGATTGGTCATACCAATGATGTCCATTCCCCATTTACGATATAGTTCGGATTCGGCGCGCGTGGAAAAAGCCGGGCCTTCCATATTAAGATATGTGCCGCCGAAGTGAGCTTTGATACCCAATTCTCTAGATGCAGAATACAATGTCGTGGCTAAATCTCTGCAAATCGGATCGGCAAAAACAATGTGAGCGACAATGCCATTTGTAAAAAATGTATCGGGCCTGGTTTTGTGCGTCCTGTCGACAAATTGATCAGGTATCACAAAATCTAAAGGTTTAAGTTCTTCCTTTAGGCTTCCGCAGGCTGTAACCGAAATAATTTGCTCAACTCCAAGTTTCTTCATGCCAAAAATATTCGCCTGGAAATTCAATTCTGACGGAGAAATCCGGTGGCCCTTGCCATGGCGAGGCAAAAACACGACTTCAGTTCCTTCCAGTTTTCCTACGACAAATTTATCCGACGGATCACCAAAAGGAGTTTTGATTGCGACTTCTTTAACATTCTTTAATCCTTCGATTTGATAAAGCCCGCTGCCGCCGATGATTCCGATTTTTGCCATTTGATTAACTCCTTCAATGAGCGCACGACTTACGGAGCGCCAGCGACGTAAGTCGTTATGCTTTGTTTTGTTTCTTTGGTTGCGCGAATTGAACCCAGCACTAATTTTCCGCAGTTCTTTGCTCTGTAAAATTAGTGCTGGGTAAATTCAGACATACAATTTACGTCACTTTGTTCCGTAAATTGTGTCTTCATTTACCTCTTTGATAGTTCCCTTGCCCGTTTTAATGCTGCCTGAACCGCTTCTTCCAAAGAACCGCCTTTATGCAAAACCTCTAAAGCAGCTTCAGTAGTCCCGCCTTTAGAAACCACTTGCTTTTTTGCCTCCGAGGCTGAAAACTCTGTTTTTTCAAGATAAGCTATGCTACCTTCGGTAGTAACTTTAGCTAAAATCTCTGCCTGCAGTATTGAAAAACCTATACTTTCAGCCGACTTAGTAAGAGAAGCTGTAAAAGCTGCTGCATAATTTTTTATCTCTTTGGGATCTTTTCCTTCCGCCCAATCATAAAGATATCCCGGACCGCTGCCGGAAATCGCAGTTGCGGCGTCCATCATATCCTCATTCAAAACTAGAGTTTCTCCTAGGTTGTCAAAAAGGCTTTTCGCAAAATTCAAATCTTCTTCTGAGGCAAATTGTCCTTTACAAAGACAACTCATGCCTTTGCCAATTTTCGCCGGCATATTAGGCATAACTCTGATAACTTTGACTTTGCCTAAGATTTTCTGAATATATGCCGTGGTTATTCCTGCGGCAATAGAAATAACCGGTTTATCTTTAAGATGATTCTTTATTTCTTTCAATATACCTTCAAAGTCCTGCGGTTTTATGGCTAAAATTATTGCCTCTGACTTATTGAGTAAATCGGGAATGTTCTTTGCAACATTTGCACCGGATAAATCTTTGGTCTTATTCGCGTCCTTATCAAAAACGAGCAAAGAATAATCATCCTTCTTTAATCGCTCAAAGATCGCCCGTCCCATATTTCCGCAACCAATTATGCCTATTTTATTGAACATGAGAAAAGATAGCCCTCCCGAGCCTAAGCATATTTGAACCTTCCTCTATAGCAATCGGATAGTCATCAGTCATGCCCATGGAAAGATAATCCATTTTAATATTGGAAAAAGATGAATTCTTGGCAATTTGTTCTTTGAGTTGCCTCAAGGCTCTAAAAGCATTCCTTATTTTATCCTCATCAGAACTAAACGGGCCGACTGTCATTAGCCCTAAAACTTGAATATTTCTTAATTCGGAAACTTTATCGACCAATTCGGAAAGCTTATCTTTTTCCAGACCGAATTTTGATGCTTCGCCAGAGGTGTTTACCTCTATCAATATATCAACGGTCCTGTTGTTTGTTGCGGCTTCGGCATTAATCTTTTCTGCCAGATGCAGGCTATCCACCGACTGAATCATATCAAACATCTCCAAAGCTTTTTTTACTTTGTTGGTCTGCAAATGGCCAACCATATGCCATTTTACCGGGGATTTTTTACATAATTCCTTTAGCTGCAGATACTTATCAGACGCCTCCTGAATACGGTTTTCTCCGATATGCTTAATTCCGCATTCAATTGCTTCAATGATCTTTTCTGGCATAACGCCCTTTGTAACTGCAACTATGATTATCTCGTCGGAAGAACGAGAAACTTTTTTAGCGGTAAGAGAAATTCTTTCTTTCAGGCGTGCAATGTTATCCTTAATCATTTTTGATTAAATTAACATAAAACACACAAGCTGTCAACACATTCGTATATGGGGTTTCAGTTAAAAATAACCGGCAGGACTAAAGGGACAAACAAAAAAGAATCTTATAAACTAAGATTCTTTAAAATTGTTCACTGCGCAGATTCGCTGGTTAGGTTATTATTTCTTGAGCCTCTTCGCTCAAGGCGATCCTTAATGAATGGCAATAAATTACTAAATATATCTTCTGGTTGCAACTAACGTAAAAATTGCCCTTTATCTTAAAAAGAAACTTTTCTTGCTTTAGTTTTGAGTCATGTATTTTATAAATGAAAAATTCTGGCTTCTCGGCGATCTCGCCCGCACCGTTAACCTCTCTTACCAAATAGACAAAGCTCCTATTAACCCTGGTCAAGACTCCGTCCTTATTGAAAGCCTCGGAAAGAGAAAGGATCTTTCTTTTCTTATTTATAGAAGTCAGATTTTTCACAAGCAGTTCTCTCATTTCTTTTTCTCCGATCATCTATCCTCACCTAATAAAGCTGGGCTACAGGTTGATCCTTTTTGAATCTATTCCTACGTAGCCCAGCTGCCCCTCTTTTATGGCTGGTGGGGACAATTATCAGAATTTAAATCTTTTTAAAAGTCTTTAGGAAATAACTATTAAAAAACTTTTTCCACTTTAAGTATAACGGGAAAAAGTTATAAAATCAATATTCCCAAGGGGTTTTAGAGAAAACGCTTTCTTTTAAAGGGCAAGATATTAAAACGCGATTCTTCCCCCCTTAGTAGCCTGTTCATATTAGGAATGTGTTTGTAAACGATAATGATGCAGAGCATGATGCCAAGAAGTACTATTTCTATAGTCTGATTGAAAATCAGCATATATATAGGAACAAAAAGCACTGCCAAGACTGAAGCTAAAGATACAAAACCACTGATAACGAATATCACTAACCAACTACCCATTGCTAAAGCAAGCACCGTTCTTAATCCGGCGATCTTTATTGCCAAACCAAACAATACCCCTAGGCTTGTCGCAACACCTTTACCGCCTTTGAATCCAAGGAATACAGTCCAAATATGCCCCACTACAGCCGAAAGGCCAAATAACGCTCTGTATGCCTCATTTGGTAAGCCTAATGAATCCGGCAAAAGACTAACAGCCAACACTCCTTTTGTTGTGTCTATAATCAAGACTAAAATTCCCGGAAGTTTTCCTAAAACCCTAAATACATTGGTGGCGCCGACGTTACCTGAGCCGTGTTTACGAATATCAATCTTCATGAAGATCTTGGAAATAATAAAAGCGGTGGGAATTGAACCCAATAGATAACTTATTATTATCCCTAAGATTATTTTAAGCGCCGCTGACATTTAAAATCTTTACTCCCCTTCTTAAATAACCGATTCCGGAGATAGCCGTAAAAACAACGGTCAGATACCATACCACAAAAGAAAACTCAAATTGGAAAAAGAGCCCGATGACGGATAGCACCTGGAAAAATGTCGTTGCCTTGCCCCACCTAGTGGGAGAAAACTCCAAATCTCCTTGAGTAATATAAATAATTCCCGCGCCAAGAAGAATGATAGCGTCTCGGCTAACCACAACTAAAACAAACCAGAGCGGGAACCTTAAGCCCATAGGGAATTTTCCCGATACCAGATAAAGACATATAAAAGCGCTGATAATAAGTAATTTATCGGCTATCGGGTCAAGTATCGCCCCTGCTTTAGTCTTTTCTCTCCAGCGCCTTGCGATGTATCCGTCGATAACATCAGACAAAACAGCCAAAGAAAAAATCCCCAGAGAGATGAATCTTAAAAAATCTCTCTGAGGATTATAGTAAATTACCGAAACGATAAAAATCGGAACTGACAGGATTCTAAAAATTGTAACTTTATTTGCGAAACTTAATGACATTTATTCTTTAATTGATTCTAATTTTGTACCGTCCTCAGTACAGAATTCAGCGCTTGCAGTATAACGCTTGCCACAGACAGGGCAGAATTTCTTATCCATTTTCTCTCCGATAAGTGCTCCAGAAATTCCTCCGACCGCAGCACCTATTGCGGCTCCTTGTCCGGCACGGCCAGACTGATGGCCTATAATCGCTCCCAGGCCTGCTCCGGCGCCGCCGCCGAGTATCGCACCTTTTTGGGTTGACGAACAGCCGACCAATATAACCATTGCAAAAACTAAAACCAAACTACAAATTCTCATTACTACCTCCTTGTCGTCAAATTATAATATTTTTCTTTGAATAAGTCAAACACAAAAAAATTCGAAAATCTATTTAATTAATCTGATTCGATTCGGCGGCCAATAAATTAATATCGCGTTACCTAAAAGTAAATTTTTGTCAACAAAACCCCAATAACGGCTATCTCTGCTGGAAACCGAATTATCCCCCAAAACGAAATAATTATTATCCGGAACCTTTATAGCATTGCCTTCTTCGCCAAAATCTCCGCGATTGTAGTAATATATTTTTCTTATCAAAGGATCGTCAAGTTTTTTACCGTCTATAAAAATCTCGCCATTTTTTAGCTCAACAGTTTCTCCCTCTTTAGCAATCAGGCGTTTGATAAAATCTCTCTTTTGATCTTCGGGATAAATGAAAACTATCACATCCAGACGTTTAGGTTCCCTAAGCTTGGGCAGCCTTATATTTGTAAGAGGGATTTTGGCACCATAGATAAATTTATTTACCAAAATCCTGTCCCCCTCTAATAAGGTTGGCCGCATGGAACCAGTGGGAATCTTAAAAGCCTGGATAATAAAGGTCCTGATAAACATCGCTAAGATTACCGCAATTAAAATCGACTCAATCCATTCCCTTATTACTGATTTCTTTTTAATTTGTTTTTGCATAATACTCCCATCTTATTTTCAAATTATTAACTTAAGTTAAATCCGAAATCCGAATTTCGAAATCCGAAACAATGCTCAAATGACCAAAATTCCAATGACCAAAACAGGTTAGTTTTGAAAATTCGAAAATTAGAGAATTCGGATTTGTTTCGAGCTTCGAATTTCGTGCTTCGAATTTAACAGTAACCATTTTTATATCTTGAGTACCTCTAAAAATGCCTCCTGAGGAATTTCAACATTGCCAAATTGTTTCAGGCGTTTCTTGCCTTTTTTCTGTATCTCCCAAAGCTTACGTTTTCTGGTGATGTCTCCGCCGTAGCATTTTCCCGTAACATGCTTACCTACAGATCTAATTTTCTCGGAGGCGATAATTTTATTATCCGCCGTTGCCTGAATCACAACCTCAAAAAGCTGTCGCGGGATAAGTTCCTTTAATTTTCCTACCAATGCCCTGGCTTTATGATACGCTTTGTCTTTATGCACAAGACAAGAAAAAGCGTCGCAGAGTTTTCCATTAAGCAAAATATCCAATTTAGAGATTTGCGAAGGCTTATAGCCCTTAAATTCATAATCCAAAGAACCGTAGCCCCTGGTAAAAGATTTAATCTTATCGTAAAAATCAACAATGGCTTCCGAAAGCGGCATTTCAAAAAGTATCCTCACCCTATCGGAAAGATATTCGCTTGATTTATATTCCCCTCTACGCTCTTTTACCAATTCTATCACATTCTCCATAAATTCCATAGGAAGCATGGTATGGGCAAATATAAATGGCTCTTCGATCGACGCTATATCTTGTGCGGGCGGTAATTGCGCTGGATTATGCACCTCAATAATACCGCCGTCTCTTTTTTTCACCCGATAGACCACATTAGGAGTTGTAAGAATAAGATTTAAATCGTATTCTCTCTCTAATCTTTCCTGGATAATCTCCATATGCAAGAGGCCTAAGAATCCACAGCGAAAACCGTGGCCGAATGATTGAGAACTTTCCGGCTCAAAGATAAACGATGAATCATTCAATCTTAATTTATCCATCGCTTCGCGAAGATTATGAAAATCCTTGGCGTTGACCGGATATATCCCACAAAATACCAAAGGCTGCATCTGTTTATAGCCAGGCAGTGCCTCGCTTGCGGGATTCACTACATCTGTAACGGTATCTCCGATCATGATCTCGTGGGGATTGCGCAGATTGCAGGTAATGTATCCGACCTGCCCGCAGAGAAGCTCATCAATCTTTTCTGCCTGAGGCCTGAATACTCCGATCTCTTCAATTTTATATTCTTTGCCCGAGTTCATCATTCTAATTGATGTATTCGGCAAGATTTTTCCGTCAATTATTCTTAAATAGACAATGACCCCTTTAAAAACATCGAAATTTGAATCAAATAGCAATGCGCGCAGAGGTCCT
The DNA here is from genome assembly GCA_016867135.1 of Candidatus Omnitrophota bacterium. GTDB lineage: Bacteria > Omnitrophota > Gorgyraeia > VGKH01 > VGKH01 > VGKH01. Next base: position 11,317 of record VGKH01000017.1, on the reverse strand, counting down.
TCTTGATTCCCGCTTGGTGCGGGTATGTCTTTTACGATTCGCTCTAAGATCTGATCGATTCCAATGCCTTCCTTCGCCGAAGCTAAAATAATATCCTCTTCCTTAAACTTTAATATCTCCATAAGCTGAAGCTTAACTCTGTCAATGTCGGCGCTGGCTATATCTATTTTATTTATTACGGGGATTATTACTAAATTATGCTCCTTTGCCATATAGAAGTTAGCGACGGTCTGGGCTTCTATGCCTTGTGTGGCGTCAACGACTAACAATGCCCCTTCGCAGGCGGCAAGCGATTTTGCTACTTCATAAGTAAAATCAACGTGACCCGGAGTATCGATTAAATTTAAAATATAATCATTTGAATCTTTTGCCTTATAGCTTAACCTTACCGCCGAGGCTTTAATCGTGATCCCTCTCTCCCTCTCTAGATCCATATCGTCTAAAAGCTGATTGCGGAAATTCCTCCTATCGACAATGTCGGTTACCTGAATTAACCTATCTGCCAAAGTAGACTTACCATGATCTATATGCGCGATAATAGAAAAATTCCGGATTAAACTTTTGTCCATTTTATTTAATATAACTTAGCATTTTCTCGATAACTTGTTCTATATTAAGGTTGGTCGTGTCTAACAATATTGCATCTTTAGCCTGTTTCAAAGGGCCAACCGATCTAGTCATATCGGCGTTGTCGCGTTTTTTAAGATCATCCTCTACTTCTTTAGGGCATATCTTTTGGCCTAAGGCCTCAAAATCTCTCATACGCCTTCTTATGCGTTCGCCAAAATCAGCATCTAGATAAAATTTTTTGTAGGCCTCAGGAAAAACTACTGTTCCGATATCGCGGCCTTCAACAACAATGTCATTCTTTTTTCCAAACTGACGCTGCAGTTTTACCATCTGCGCCCTTATCCCCGGAATCCTGGCGATAAAAGAAACTTTCTGGGTTACCACCGGCTTTCTTATCTCTAAGGTTACGTCTTCTTTATCAAGAAGAACCTTAAGACTGCCGTCTTTTTGCGCAATGATATCTATGTTTGTCTTCTTGATGAGCTCAATCAAACCCTTTGAATCTTCTAAATCTACATTAGCTTTAATAGCTTTTAAAGTGAAGGCTCTATACATCGCGCCGGTATCAAGATAGGTAAAGCCCAATCTTTTAGCAACTTCTCTAGCTATGGTGCTCTTACCTGAACCAGCAGGTCCGTCTATTGTTATGATTTTTGGCATACTATTTCTTAAATAAAAAATTAATTTTAAACTCTAAACACTAAACTCTAAATCCCTGCCTGACGGCAGGCAGGCTAAACAAACTCAAAATCCAAATGTTCAAAATTTAAAACTTTACTTTCTTGAACATAGATTTTTGGGTTTTGTGTTTTGATCATTTGAGTTTATTTAGAGTTTAGGGCTTTGGATTTAGGGTTTATTATTAACTCAACTTTATAATAGTTCACTCCAGTTTATCTCTTTTATTTTTTATTGCGGACAGAATCTTGGTAAGCTTCGCTGTGTCATTTGAACCAACCAATTTCACGAATTTTTCCAAAGAAGATGCGAAGTCTCCAACGGCATCCAAAACTTGGGTTTTATTTGAAGAAAAAATATCCCGCCAAAGAATTGGATCCGATGATGCAATGCGCGTCATGTCTTTAAGCCCGCGAGGCGATAACTCCAAGAATTCATCAGGGATTGACTGGATAAGACTAAAAGCAATTATATGGGGAAGATGGCTTATGTATGCTAACACCCGGTCATGCTCCGACGGAGATAAAGTTTTTACGCAAGCTCCGACACCAGCCCAAAGTTTTTTGACCTTATCAAAAGCATCTTTTTTAGTTTTAGATGTAGGAGTAAGTATGCAAAGTGATTTCTTAAAGATATCGGCGCAGGAGAATTCTACGCCTTTTTTCTCAGATCCGGCCAAAGGATGGGCACCGATAAATTTCATATTTTTAGGCAAGATTTTCTCAAGTGATGATACTATCCTTAGCTTACTGCTGCCGACGTCGGTAACTATACAATCTTTTTTTGCTAGCTTTGCTATCTTGAAAGCCAGCTCGATAATTGTCTGGGCAGGCGTAGCCAAAACAATTAAATCGGCGTCTTTGACCGCCTCTTTAAGATTGAGCGTGCCTTTATCTATAGCCTTGGATTTTAAAGCCTGTCTCATAGTTTTCTTCTTGCGGGCAAAACCGACTACTTTCTTGGCAAGCCTATTTTTCTTAACTGCCATACCAAGAGAACCGCCAATTAAGCCTACTCCGATAATTGTAATCTGATTAAACAAAAATTTATCTTTGCTCATTATATGGTTCTTCCTATGGCCTTGCTTAGAACCTTTAACTGCTGCACCAATTCTGAGAAATTCTTAGGCGTCAATGACTGAGCCCCGTCGGAAAGCGCCTCTTCCGGCCTGGTATGGACCTCGACCATTAGCCCGTCGCAACCAGCGGCAACCGCCGCCTTTGATGCTGCGGATACCAATCCCCATTTTCCTGTGGCATGGGAGGGATCCACAATAACCGGAAGATGAGACAGCTGTTTTACAACCGCAACGGAGACAACATCTAATGTATTCCTGGTCATATCTTCGAAGGTGCGGATTCCCCTCTCACAAAGAATAACATTAAAATTCCCTTCGGATAAAATATATTCCGCAGACATAAGCCATTCTTTTACTGTTGAGCTCATCCCGCGTTTCAACACGACCGGCTTGTTTGTCTGGCCGATTTCCTTTAGCAGATTAAAATTCTGCATATTTCTTGCTCCGATCTGTAGGATATCGGAATATTTAGCCACTAGCGGTATTTGGCTTGAATCCATAACCTCAGTTATCGTCGCCAAACCTAATTGCTTTCCCACCTCATGCAGATATTTTAACCCTTTTTCGCCTAATCCCTGAAAACTATAAGGCGATGTCCTGGGCTTGAATGCTCCCGCCCTTAACACCGTTGCGCCTGCTTCTTTTACTTTCTTCCCGATCTCCATGAGAAGTTCTTTCTTTTCAACGGCGCAAGGCCCGGCAATAACTATTATTTTATTCCCGCCGATCTTTATGCCTCCGTCTAATTTGATAACGGTATCCTCTTTCTGGAAATCGCGCGAGACAAGCTTGTACTCCTTTAAAACCGGCATTACTTTCTCAACGCCAGGAAATACCTCTAAGGGCGTAACTCTTAAGACATCCTCAGGGCCTATGAGCCCGATAATCGTCCTTTCAACGCCTGTTGAAACATGGGGTTTTAATCCAAGTTCTTTAACCCGTTTAAGTATATGGTCAATCTGCTTTTTTGTCGCATCTGGCCTTAATACAACTATCATTATTTCCTCCTTTAATGAGCAGACAATTTATGGAGTCCGCCATTGTTTCGTGGCGGACGACATAAATTGTAGCGTAGCGTCTGCGAATGAAACCCTTGACATTTTGCTCTAAAATAACTTGATTGCAAAATGTCAAGGGTCAAATTCCGACTACGAACTTATGTCGTTTTTCAAACTCCATAAGTTCGGTCGTCATTTGACCTTCTTTAACGCCTTTATAAACCTAATGTTTTCTTTTCTAGTCCCAATCGTAACTCTTATAAAATTCTTCAGATTATAAATTGCCATCGGCCTGATAATGACTCCCTGCTTTAGCAATTTATTAAATACTATTCTGCAGTCTTGTTTGACATCGACCAAGATAAAATTTGCTACCGAGCATACATATCCAAAACCTAATTTCTCAAGTTCGTTGTAAAGATACATTTTGCCGTCTAATATTGTCTTTCTTGAACGGCTTAAGAATGCGGCGTCATCCACAGCCTCAAGCGCTGCTGCCTGGGCTAAAAGATTCACATTGAAAGGTTGCCTGACTCTATTCATGCATTCAATAAATTCTGGTTTTGCTATAGCAAAGCCGATTCTTAATCCTGCCAGACCGTAGGTTTTAGAAAATGTACGCAGGATGATTACGTTTTTATTGATATAATCAAGACTCTTAGGAAAATCTCTAACATCGACAAATTCATTATATGCCTCATCCAATACGACGATTAAATTCTTCGGTAATCCTTTTAAGAATTCCTCCAGCTCCCTTTTATTGACGTATGTTCCCGTGGGATTATTGGGATTAGCGATAAAAATGGCCTTGGTATTTTTCCTGATGGCCATTTTTATCGCCATTAAATCATACTTAAAATTCTTTAGAGGCAGAGCCCTAAACCTTCGATTGTTGGCTTGAGAGACGATTTCGTATTCCACAAAACTAACTTTAGAAGTCAAGACCTCTTCGTTTAAACCCACAAAGGTCTTGATAATGACATCGATTAACTCATCGGAGCCATTGCCAAAGATTAAATTTCCTGGTTTAAGCTTAAGTTTCTTGGCTAATTTATTCTTAAGGTAAAAGCAATTGCCGTCGGGATAGCGGTTAAGGGTATTCAGATTCCTCTTAATAGCCGCGAGAGCCTTCAGGGAGCTGCCTAAAGGATTCTCATTAGAAGCCAGCTTAATGACGTTTTTTAAACCCAGCTCCCTTTCGACCTCTTCGATAGGTTTTCCCGGTTCGTAAGGTTTTATCTTTAGAATGTTTTTGTTAATTAAGTTTTCCATCTTACCTCTACAGGCTTCCGCCTGTAGTATCCTCCATTCCCCATACGGGAGTGTGGGGTAACAATTATTCCCCCACTGGATACGAGCCCAAAACTTTTAAGAATTTACATTTTTCTTCCAATTCGCTTAGGGCTTTTTGCACATTTTTGTCTAATCTATGTCCGGCCAAATCTACAAAGAAGTAATAATCCCAAGCCTTCTTTTTGGAAGGACGAGACTCAATCTTAGTGAGATTGATTTTATATTTCTTGAACGGCACTAGCATATCATGAAGCGCGCCCACTTTATCTTTGATAGAAAACATAATCAAAGTTTTAGAGTACCTCGTCTTTGGTACATCCTCTTGCCCAATTACCAAAAAGCGAGTTATGTTGTGAGGATTGTCCTCTATGTCTTTGGCTACTACTTTCAGACCGTACTGCTTGGCTGCCAGTATCGAAGCGATACAGGCAGAATCTTTAGTATGCGCAGAGATCTGGGCAGCCTTGGTTGTGCTTGTAACCTCCACGAGCTCAACCGCAGGCAGATTGGTCTCAAGCCAGATGCGGCACTGTCCGAATACTTGAGGATTAGAATAAACCTTCTTGATTCTATTTTTCGGACAATTAGACAAAAGATTATGCGAGATCTCTAAGGTTATCTCGGAACAAATCTTCAAATCCGAATCCACAAACATATCCAAGGTATGACTTACCGCGCCCTCAATAGAATTCTCAATCGGCACGACTCCGTAGTCGGCATTTTGTCTCTCGACTTCAGTGAAGATATCCGTAATAGTATGACAAGGAAGATATTCAACCTGGGAACCGAATTTCTTTATAGCCGCTAAATTTGTGAATGTCGCCGGCGGACCCAGGTAGGCGATCTTCAAGGGTTTCTCCAAAGACAAAGAGCCGGACATTATCTCGCGATAAACCGCCTCAAGCGCCTCGTTGTTCAAAGGCCCTTTGTTCAATTTGGCGATTCTGGCTAATATTTCTCTTTCCCGCTCGGGAGAATAAATACCTTTTTTAGATTTGGATTTTAATCTGCCTATGTCCAAGCATAAATCAGCCCTTTGATTTAAGAACTTGATAATCCCTAAGTCAATCTTATCTATTTTCTTGCGCAGGTTCTGTAGATTCATTTTGCTCCTCTTTCTTTTCTTCAATCTTCTCTTCGCCTTTTTCTTCGACCTTTTCCGCGGCATTCTCTTCCTGCGCCTTGGCTGCAGCTTTAACAAATTCCTCTATTTTTGGTAATTCATCCAGAGACTTAAGACCAAAATATTCTAGGAAAAGCCTGGTAGTTCCGTAAACGAATGGCCTGCCGGGGCTGTCTCTTCTTCCGGCAATTCTAATCAAACCTTTATCTGTGAGACTTTTGATTACGCCATCTACATTGACTCCGCGTATTGATTCTATTTCAATTCTGGTCACCGGCTGCTTATAGGCGACGATTGCCAACGTCTCCAATGTCGGCATGGTCAGCTTCTCGGCATGTTTAATTTTGTAAAACTTCTTTAAATAAGGGGCGGAACTGCCCGATGTGCACATCTGAAAACCGCCAGCCACCTCAACGATATCCATGCCACAAGCCCTTGACTGGTAATCAGACTTTAATTCCGTTATCAGCTGGCGAATTGAGGCAATATCCACGCCCTCTAAAACATCTTTTATCTGCTCAAGCATCAACGGCTTCTCGCTGACAAAAAGCAACGATTCAATAATGGATTTAATCTGCTGATTTTCTGACATATTTTATTTCTTCCTTTGCCTATAGACTTCGTTTAATAGTTCCTCGGCTGAACTAATGTCTTGTTTTCTATTCAGGGCCTTATGGATCATCTCCTGCGCCTCTTTTCTCTTGTACTGAAGCTGCAACAAGACTTCCAAGGCTTCTTCTTGCCAATTCATTTTCTCTGCTTGAGGCTCTTTCATTTTCTTATCCTGTATGAGCCCGAATTTACCTACCTTGCCCTGCAGCTTCGCTACAATCTCTCTAGCCCTCTGCATGCCAATTCCCGGCAGAGTTGTCAAAAGACCCGTATCTCCTTCATCTATTGCCTTTACAATCTCTGAAATGGGCCGGCTAAATGCCTTGACTGCGGCGCGAGGCCCTATGCCGGAAACGGTGATAAACTCTTCAAAGAATTCTTTTTCCACCTCATTTAAGAAACCGATTAAAATAGGAGTGCTCCTTGCCATATCCGTTTGCAGATAATGATAAGTAATTAAATGGATCGAGCCATCTTCATTAAAATTACCCTCAAGTTGACGCATTATGATCGAAGGAATCAATACTTCGTAACATATCCCCGCGACATCAACGAGGATACTGTTTTTCTTGCCGATATGCACTACCTTACCTTTTATCTGGGCAATCATAAGTTTCTTTCTGAAATATTTATATGCGCCATCGCTATTGCTAAGGCGTCAGCAACATCTTCCTGTATCGGTTGTTTTAGATGTAGTATATGCTCTACCATTCTTTGCATCTGAGCTTTGGAAGCATGGCCTTTGCCAACTACTGACTTCTTTATTCGAGTGCTGCCGTATTCAAAAAAAGGAATATTTTCAACCGCGGACAAAAGACATATCACTCCGCGCACATGCCCCAATAAACAAGCAGTCACAGGATGACGATAATGGGCATATAATTTCTCCAAGACCAAGGCATCGGGCCTAAGAGTTTTTATCAAATCGGATAAAGATTTGTAAATCTTATCCAGCCGCTTCTCAATTTTCTCTTTGCTAGTTGTTTGTATAAAACCGGCCTCAAGTATCTTAAAGCTAGTACCTTTATTCTCAACAACTGCATAGCCGGTAATATTTAAACCCGGGTCTATCCCCAATATCTTCATCTATTCTTAAGAAGAAGTTGATTCTTCTAAAATATCCTCTGGTATATCAAAATTGGCGTAAACCGCCTGGACATCTTCGTGCTCTTCAAGCGACTCGACCAATGCCAATACTGCCTTGGCATCTGCGCCCGTTACCTTGACGGTTGAAGTAGGTATCATAGTAATTTCGGCAGATATCGTTTCAATATTATTCTTCTTTAAAGCCTCTTTGACGTTTTCTAAATCCTGCGGAGAGGTAGTGATTTCGTAGTTTTGACCTTCGGATTTCATATCTTCAGCTCCGGCATCCAAAACCATCTCCATCAATTTATCTTCTTCAATCTTAGTTTTATCAACCAGGATAAAACCTTTTTTCTGGAATTGCCAAGCAGTGCTTCCTGCCCCAGCAAGGTTTCCGCCTTTCTTTGAAAGAAGATTTCTTAGTTCCGCAGAAGTTCTATTTTTATTATCAGTGAGCGCATCAACCATGAAAGCAACTCCGCCAGGAGCATACCCCTCGTAAGTAATAGATTCATATGTAACGCCGGGAAGCTCCCCCGTGCCTCTTTTTATCGCATTTTTTACGTTATCGGAAGGCATATTGTATTCTTTGGCCTTGGCCATTGCGGCACGCAAAGCTACATTCATATCCGGATTGCCGCCGCCTTGCCTGGCTGCTGCGGTCAATTCTTTAATTAGCTTGGTAAAAGTCGCGCCTCTTTTCGCGTCTGTCGCTGCCTTCTTATGCTTGATACTTGCCCATTTTGAATGTCCTGACATTATTTCCTCCTATTTTCTATTTAAATAATCAAAAGAATATTACCGATACAAATTATTTAAATTTGTATCAAAAACGGGGATTTGTTAAGAAATTTAAAATCTGATTTTGAGAACATAATTTTATTTAAGTTATTTTGAGAGCAGGCGATAAGCCGAGTTCTGTTCCCATAGATTACACAGATATCGAGTTTTTTAAAAAGGCGATACTGCGTATCCATATCGATGATCATTTCTCTCGACTCCGACGTTACCGTCGGAGCTCTAGCAGCCTACCCTCTCGACGCTACTTTTAAAAGTTATTCGGGCGGATCACCCTGATCCTTACGGACGCCGAGACTATTCGACCTTGCTTCACGTAGAGATTGCCGCGTTTCACCCTTCGATGCGCGCTTTGCGCTCACTCAGGGTAAACTTCCTTTTGAGAAATTTATACTGAGCGAGTTGTGCCGAAGGCACAACGAGTCGAAGTATCGTCACTGTGGCTCTATTCCTGCCCCGGAAAAACCGGGACGGCGGTACTTAACCGCTACGCTATCCTCTGAAGCCCGGACTTTCCCCCCGCCATTATTCAATGGCGAGCGATCACCTTCGCCTGCTCTCTAATTGCTTTACTTGCCAGTTTGTCAGCCCCCTTGTTTTCAGTACGGGGGATATGCTCAATCTTAAACTTATCGAAACCGGAAATCAAATGCTGGGCCTGCTCAAAGAAAATTTTCAAATTATTGCTTTTGACCTTAAAATTCTTATTTATCTGATTACAAAGCAGCTCGCTATCTGTCTTGACGATTACATCGGAAGCCCTCCTCATCAGCGCTTCCTGAAGCGCAAAAATCAAAGCTAAATATTCGGCTACATTATTCGTAGCCTCTCCGATGTATTTTGATATATTCTTTACAACCTGGCCATCTTCGCAGATTATCGCTCCCGCTCCTGACTTTCCGGGATTGCCTTCTGAAGCTCCATCAATATATATCTCTAAACTTACTTTTTTCAAAGCTCCTCTTCAAGGAATAGAATTCTGGCGCAGGCCTCACAAACAACTATACCCTTTTTCATCTTTATTTCATTTATTACCTGGGGAGGCAAATTCAAAAAACAACCCTGGCAGGCGCCGTTCTTGATCGGAACTAACGCTAGACCTTCACGGTTTTTTAATACGCGTTCGTATTGCGCAAGTATCTTTTTTTCTATGTTAGGCGTAATCTGATTGCGATTTGACTCCAAGACCGCAAGCCTATCGTTTACCTCTTTCATGCGGTCATCAACTTCTTTTTTTTGTTGATTGAATTTCTTTTCTTCCTCTACCAAGACTACTTTTTCTTTTTCTATCTCTTTATTGACAGCGTCTGTGTCATCAAAAAGCTTCAGTATATTTTCTTCTAAAACAGACTTGTCGGCGTTAAAGCCGGCGATTTCTTTGACCATCGCCTGATATTCTTCGTTTTTCTTGATCTGATAAAGTTGTGTCTGCGCCTTTTTTATCGCCTCTTCTTTGCCGGCTAAGTCTACTTCTTTCTCTTTTCTCTTGAGTTGTATCTGTTTTGATTTATCTTCCAGCGCCTTTAAGCTTGCCTTTTTTTCTTCAAATTTCTTTTGTAATTCTTCAATCAGCTTGGGCTTTTCCTCCAATTCTGTCCGCAGACGGTAGATTTCTTTATCTACCGTCTGAAGCCCAAACAACTGCTTCATTTGTTCTTGTAGACTAATCTCTGCCACTTTCTAGATCCTTTTATTGTTAAGTTATCCATATTTTTCCTGGTGGACCGCCATCCGCCTTTGGCGGATTGGCGAGCCTCACCATCCCAATGCATCTTCCGGATGGTGGGCGGTGCCCGACTTGAACGGGCGACCTTTGCGATGTGAGCGCAACGCTCTAACCAGCTGAGCTAACCACCCCAAAAAATTTTCATTAATGAAAATTTTCTGGTCCTGAGGCCTATAGCCGAAGGACCTTTTTCTCTTAAGGCACTTCGTCGATTTTGCCCCTTCGTTCCCCACTCCAGAACAATCCTGAGCAAAACGAAAGATCTATCCAATCTCCTCAGTGCCATTTTCGCTTAAAATCAAGCTCGGGCGAAAATGGGCCCAAGAGGACTTGAACCTCTGACCCGCTGATTATGAGTCAGCTGCTCTAACCAACTGAGCTATGGGCCCGAAAAACATAATCAATATATTATCAAATACTTACGCCAACAGGCTTTTCGCTTACTTTCTCCGATGTAGCCTCTGGTGTCCAAATAGTGTCCATCCGCTTGCTCAAAATATCCACTGCCCGCTTCTTATGATCGGGCGAGAGATGGCTGTATCTAAGCGTCATTTCAAGCGATTTATGACCCATCAGCTCTCTGACGGTGTTTAAATCCACGCCAGACATAACCAAATGCGAAGCAAATGTGTGCCTTAAATCATGGAAGTGAAAATTCATTATACCCGCTTTTTTTAAGGCTGTAAAGAAAGATTTTCTGATGTTCCCAAAGGGATTTCCGTCCTCTTTGCAGAAAATATAAGGGCTTTCTGGGTGTTTCTTGGTCCTGATTAAAGCGGTCTTTACTTGCTCATTTATGGGTATTTCTCTCTTTTCTCCATTTTTGGTATTAAGCAGATAGATTATCCCTCTCTTGAAATCAATATCGTGCCATTTAAGGCCTAAAATCTCGCCTTTGCGCATGCCTGTATTTAGGGCAACAATAACTATAGGCTTTAGATAGCCATTGCAATTTGATAGTAGCTTGATTATTTCCTCTTTCTCAAGATAGCGAAGCCTCTTATTGTTCTCCCTGAACAACTTTACTTTCTTTACGGGGTTATCTTTCGTCTTGCCCCATTCAATCGCCCTATTGAACATGGATTTTAGACAGGCTAAATTTCTGTTTACGGTTGCAGGAGAAACCTCTTGAGCTCTTTTTGCTTTGAACTTCTCAACCAGCATCGGAGTGATCTCATAAAGATATTTGCCGGAGAAGAAATCTTTTAAACTTTTCAGGTTATGGCGGTCGGACTTCATCCAAGACTTGTTATTCGGTTTTGAGTACAGCTCTAAATACTCGTCGGCAAAGTCCTCAAATTTAATCTTTTGCTCTTTTCTTATATCAAGATATTTATTCTCTGCTATCTCAACCT
>VGKH01000016.1 GCA_016867135.1 Candidatus Omnitrophota bacterium | reverse complement strand
GGGTCTTTTTGCCTCAGAAAAAGAAAAACCCTCATACGGTGTGGCTCGCTTGAGCCTGTGTTCGTATGAGGGGAACATTTGGGGTGAGCGACGGGATTCGAACCCGCAACCCCTAGAGCCACAGTCTAGTGCTCTAACCAAGTTGAGCTACGCTCACCACTATCTATTTTTCAACCTTCTCTCGTAATTAATTGTTTCTCTAAGAGTAGCAAATTCTCTAAATGAAATCAATCTAAAAGGTCTTCTGTGCTTAGTCGACTTTACCTTTCCTGTATTATGTCTTTTAAGTCTTTCATTTACATTTTTTGTAAATCCTATGTATCTCTTATTATCCTTTAAGCTTCTTAAGGTCTAAACAAAATATGACATTATCTAGCTTGCCAGGGCAGGCGAACCCGCAACCCTTAGAGCCACCCTGGCCTGACCTTTTTAACAAATTATTTATACCTGCCAGGGCAGGCAGTCTAATGCTCTAACCAAGTTGAGCTACGCCCACCATAAAAATTCAAAACTAAAAAGTAAAAAATTAAAAGTAAAACTTAAAAGTCAAAAAATAAACAATACTAATCAGATAAACTACTCACTCGGTGTTTCTACTTTTCTTTAAAAATATTTTCTAGGTCTTTACCAATGGTCTTAAATTTATCTCCGATTGACTCAAACCTTTCAGGCAATGACTTTGGTTCACCAGCGATAGTATTCTTTAGTATCTCAGTAAAAATACTGCCTGTGATTTTGACTAAATTTATCTTAAAAGGAATCAAAGTCCCTTTTATCGGCAAATCCAAAGTTATCTGATTAGTCTTGGCCTGCGATTCTCCCAAAACGGAAGATATTAGGCCAGGTATGCTGATTTCTTTGGATGCCTCGGCCTGTTGCTGTTGTTCTTCGTATGTAATATTATCAATATTCAGACGGCACCTACCATCTATCTCATTATTTCTAGCGTTAAGATTAACCTGCGTATTTACATTCGCACTTTTTAGTTTTTGCTCTGAAAGAAAACTTTGGAAATAAGGGCTGAAATATGCTCCATCAAGATTTGACAATTTAACATCCGCATCCATATCCTTACGCGATAAGCTCATCCATCCCTCAGCGCTAAATGAACCCGGTTTTTCTTTATCGGCTCCCACAATCTCTGCGCTGACATTAAACCGCGGGCTCAAGGGATTGCTTAGTTTCATATCTAATTTCCTAATTTGCGAGACAAACCCTTCCGGCCTAATTTTCTTGTCGATAAAATCTACATTCCCGTTTTCTATCACCAAATCGCCTATCATCACGGGCTTACTTTTGCCTTCTGTATCTTTTAATAAGTTGGCAAAATTAAATTCTCCGCTTGCATTTCTTGAAATTGTTATCTTGGGTTCCACCAAGACTATCTTGCTAAAACCTACGTTGCCGGATAAAAACGCTATTAGACTTGGCTGAATAAGTAATTGTTTGGTTTCCAGGAAATTCTCGATTCTCAGCTGATTCATCTCCACCGTATCAGGAAAATTCAATTTTATAGAGCCGATCTCAACCTTGGGTTTTAGAATATTCTCCATCTGAGAAACAACTAAGGCTTTGCCCTTGAGACTCAAGAAAATAAAACCCGACAAGAAAACCAAGGCTACAACGATAACCAACACCAAGATTACTTTCAAGAATTTTTTCATAACTTTCCTTTTTATGGCGCGCCCGGCCCGGTTCGAACGGGCGACCCTCTGCTTAGAAGGCAGATGCTCTATCCAACTGAGCTACGGGCGCAAATTTGTCTTCAAACAATACTCTACAAGTTACGCTTTCTTTTTCTCGATAATATGCACGTCTCTTTGCGGAAAAGGAATTTCGATTTGATTCTTGATGAATGCGTCAAAAATATTCTTATTGATACTAAACAATACATCCCAATAATCATCCTGCTTGCACCAGAGCCTAGCGTATATATTTATACTCGAATCCGCAAATTCGGATATTCCTACTCGAGGTTCTTTAGCCTTGGAAACGTGAGCTTCATCTTTTACGACTTTCGTCACTACGTTGATAGCTTTTTCAACATCTGATTTATAGCTTATACCCACTTTGATATCTACCCTTTTCTGGTCGGAATAATTATGGATTACTTCCCCGACGATATGCTTGTTTGGGATAACTATAGTCTCTCCATCAACAGTCTTAAGTTCGGTACGCGGCAATTTCATATCAAGAACTTCGCCTGTCACCCCTGCTACCTCGATAATATCTCCCACTTTAAATGGTTTTGTAAAAATTAGCGTCACCCCTGAAGCATAATTTGACAATGGGCCCTGCAGGGCAAAACTAGTACCAAAACCCACCACGCTGATACCGGCAATAAGAGGCGCAATCTCAATGCCAAATTTACCCAAAGCCACTATAAACGCGAAACCAATAATAATTAATTTAATGAAACCTACAATGAATTTACCTACGGTAATGTCTACTTTATATTTATGCAATAACTCGTAAATAAATTTACCGACTATTTTAGAAACAATCCAACCCAAGACTAAAACCAATATGCCGCCTAAAACCTGAAAACTATATTTTACGGAAAACTCGATAAGAATATCAACTAAATGCTTGACCGTATCAATTTGCTGTATAACAACATCCGTGGCGCCTTTTGTCTCAGCCTGGGCAAATGCCTTTGAAGAGAAAAAGGATAAAAATAGCAACACCTTTAAAACCATGGTTTTTGAAAATCTATCTTTCATTTAGTCCTCCGAATTCTTAACTAACTTTATAGAATATTTAACTTCCTTAAAAATCGGGGAGGTGGGACTTGAACCCACGACCTCTTGGTCCCAAACCAAGCGCTCTAAGCCAAACTGAGCCACTCCCCGTTATCGGGCCAATCTCTAAAGGAGTGTATTATAACATGTAAGAATATTTTTTGCAACTATTGAAAATATACTATAAATATTATATAATGCGATAGTTATGAAAAAGAAAATATTACTAATCCTGTTGGTTTTAGCGGTCATTTTTATAACCTTCATCATTGTAGCATACTTAAACAAGCCCCTAATATTAAGAAAGGTTAAGACTGTATTTCTAGAGCAAATACAATCATACACCGGTAGAACTGCAGCAATAGGTAAAATCGATTATAACTTCTTAAAAGGAGTTATAATCAATGATTTAGAAATAACGGGGAAATCTACCGATGACAAAGCCACATTCCTCTTGATAAAAGAGTTGGCCTTTAATCCCGTAATATTCCCTTTCATATTAAAAAAGAATATTCTCGTTCCTTCGATTAACATAAGCGGATTGAATGCCGATATCGTAAGGCTCAAAGATGGTGACTGGAATTTCTCCGATATCGTTAAGACTTTTAACTCCAAACCTCAAACAAAATCTAATTTTTCCTTTACAATCCTCAAGGTAAAGATTGCTGACTCGCAAGTCCAATTCCAGGATAATTCTTTAGCTAGCCCATTTTCGAAAAAACTCAAAGATATAAACCTGACCCTTAAACCATATTTACCTACCGGTGCCAAATTCGACTTAAAAGTAAATATTGAAGATGCGGATAGCAAAGTTGCGCTCAGCGGCAAGATCAATTTCTTATCCAAGCAGGCTTCGGCAGTGATAAATTTAGATAATTTATTGATTCATGAATACCTTGCCTATTTTGGCGATATCCCTTTTGATATTAAAGATGGAAAGCTCTCTGCAAAATTGGCTTGCGATTACAATAACGAACTTTTGCACCTGGAAGGCTCAAACTCTATCTACGGAATTAACGTTACTCAGGATAATTTGGAAATCAAATCCGATTTAAGCTCTAAACTAGAAATCGATTACGACTTTAAAAACCAGGAAAAACCGCTTAATTATGAAGCGCTCATAGACATATCTAATGCAAAGGCTTCTGGCGTTCCTTATCTAAAAGAAATTGACGAATTAAACGGCAAACTAAAACTTTCTCTAGATAAATTAATTTTTGATGAAGCTAGCGGAAAATCGCTCTGGGGACCCCTCGTGCTTTCTGGCAGTCTAGAAAATTTCCAAAACCCGGAGCTTGATGTCAAAATCAATTCTAATATAGATCTGACAAAATTAAAAGAGGTCTTCGGCTTGAAAGACATGGAGTTCGAAGGAAACTCCGATACAGAGCTAACCGTAAAAGGCCCTTTGTCTTCTCCTGTAAACCTTGATTTTAAAGGCCATGCGAATATCTCTAAAGCTAAATTCAACACCAGCTACCTGCCGGAAGCTATCAATGACATCCAGACCGCGATAGACTTTGATAAAAACAAAATCTCCTGGCGAGATTTAAAAGCCAACTTTCAACAAGTACTCTATACCTCTAATGGCAGCTTGGAGAATTTCTTAAAGCCATATGTCAAGCTTGCCCTGTCTTCAAACAAGCTAAACCTAGAAAGTGAATTTGGCATAACTAACAAAACTGTAAATATTGCAAAATTAGCTGGTGCGTTTTTTAACAGCAAATTCGATATTAAAGGCGATGTCGATATATCAAACACTAACAATCTTCTTCTTGATTTATTATGTAATGGCGATATTGACCTAGCTGATTTAGGTAATATTAATAAAAATATAAAAGATGCTTTGGATAAAATTAAACTATCGGGGATTATAAATACTCAAGCCACTCTAAACGGCGGATTAAAAGATTATACGAATTGGAAGCTAAGCCTAAATGGAACTTCAAAAGCTATTTCTATCTATGGTCTAAAGATTAATAATGCGATCCTTAATTATTCTCAGGCTAATTCACCCATTGCCAATGTGGAATTGATTGGTAATCCGTACACCGGAGAATTGGCCATAAAAAATCAGTTTGATTTATCTAAGGCCGATATGCCGTTTATCATAAAAATGGACCTTAATGGCGTCGATATATCATTGCTTAAAAATGATACCCCGATAAAAGAAAAAGAAATCTCGGGAAAGTTTTTTGGTAATGCCAGCCTAAAAGGATCATACAATGATATAAAAAATAGTTTAAACGGCTTTGGCAATATTCATATTGAAGAAGGAAACTTATGGCAGCTAGAAATGCTCAAAGGGCTGGGACAATTCTTGCTTATTCCTGAATTTCAGAAAATTAATTTTAAAGAAGCCGAGGGGGATTTCGTCATCGAGAACAATAAAGTATCTACTGAAGATTTTTTGCTTTCAAGCGATCCGCTGAATATACTGCTCGAAGGAGATATTGATTTTGGCGGGAATATTAACTTTAAGGCTACTGCTCAGGTTGCCGAAGGGTTAATCAAAAGTCCTACAGATCTACAGGGAATCTTCACTTCTATCCTCTCGCAATCAACAAACGCCATCACTATAAAACTAACCGGCACTGTAAAAGACCCGAAATACAAAATCATTCCTATCCCTGGCCAGATTTTTAAGAAGGCCAAAGATTTTATTTTCGAAGAAATCCTGCCATAACTTTTTTGGCTTTTTTGATTGCCTTTGCCCTGTGGCTCATAGTATGTTTTATTTTTTCTCCGAGCTCGGCAAAGGTCTTGTTGTATTTGGGAATGAGAAATAGCGGGTCATAGCCAAAGCCGGTACTGCCTTTAGAACGAAATCCGATCAAACCATTACAGCTGCCATTAACCACAGTAATCAATTTATGTTTATCGGCAATAGCTATGCTACATCTGTAGCGGGCGGCTCTTCTTTTAAGAGGCGTTCCTTTGAGATCTCTTAATAATTTAAGATTATTTTTCCTATCGGTTGCGTCTTCTCCGGAATAACGCGAAGAATAAACTCCGGGCTTATTCTTTAAAGCATTAACTTCTAAACCCGAATCTTCACCCATGGTAAGTTTCCCGGTATACATCGATATAGTAGCAGCCTTCTTTATAGCGTTTTGATCAAAAGTCTTGCCGTCTTCAATAATTTTTGGGGCTCGAGGAAAATCTGCTAAAGATAAAATCCTTAGATTCAAATCTCCCAATAACTCTTCTATCTCTTTTAATTTCTTTTTATTTTTGGTGGCGATTACCAAGTCCATATTGCACCTTATAATTACCTGCTGATTTTTAATATCTTATATTTTAATATCCCAGCGGGAATTTTAATCTCAACTATATCATTTTCTTTATGATTCATCAGGGAGCTGCCTATCGGAGACATAAAAGAAATCTTCCCTTGATCAAAATCAGCTTCTTCCGCTGAAACAAGCATATATTCTATCTTTTCGCCAGAATCCAAATCTTGAAGTTTTACCGTAGCCCCTATTAAAACTTTGTCTTTAGCGATATCTTCATCATCAATAATTCTGGCGTAGCTTAATTTTAATTCTAGCTCCGCTATTTTTTGCTCGTTTAATCCTTGAGCTTCCTTGGCGGCATCGTATTCAGCATTCTCTCCGATATCTCCATGCGACCTGGCCTCGCCTATCGCCTTGGAAAGCTTTCTGCGCTTGACATTCTTTAGGTTTTCCAATTCCTCAATTAATCTTTGATAACCTGCTCTAGTTAAATATATTTCTTTCATATTTTTATAAGATATCCTTAAATAAATTCCTCTGGATGCCCGTTAATTCCTCAATGCCTTTTTTGGCCAGAGCTAAAAGTTTATCCATTTGCTCTTTGGTAAAGGTTTTTCCCTCGGCAGTGCCTTGTACTTCGATAAATTCGCCATTGCCGGTCATCACAATATTCATATCCACTTCTGCCTTAGAGTCTTCAGCGTAAGAAAGATCCAATAAAACATCTTTATCTACAATTCCGACGGAAGTTGCGGCTACAAAATCCTTGATAGGAATCTTGGCGATCAATCCTTCTTTTTTTATTTTATTTAAGGCGTCAACAAGCGCGATAAAACTTCCGGTGATTGAGGCTGTGCGCGTTCCTCCGTCGGCTTGAATAACATCGCAGTCTAATCGAATAGTGCGCTCGCCTAGATTTTTCATCTCCACCACCGCCCTCAAGCTACGGCCGACTAATCTTTGAATTTCATAAGTACGGCCGGAATTTTTGTCTCTAGGGATTCTAGTTTCGCAAGAACGCGGCAACATACCGTATTCGGCGGTAAGCCATCCAGTGCCAGAGCCTTTTAAGAAATTCGGGACTGACTCTTCAATTGTTGCGGTGCAGACCACGCGAGTATTGCCCAATTCGATAAGACACGACCCTTCGGCATATTTAATATAATTTCTGGTTATTGTAACTTTACGCAATCTATCTAATCCTCTGTTGTCTTGCCTAATCATATAAACTCCTTCTTTAATGAGCACATAACTTACGAACATGAAATGTGAGTAAGTTATAAGTGCGAATTAAACCCTTGACATTTTGTCTTTGAATTATTAACTGCAAAATGTCAAGGGTCAATTTCCGACTTACTCGTCTACCGACACGGAGATAAGTTATGTCGCTCTACGAGCTCCATAACTTATGTCGTCAATTGACCTTCCTTTCGAGTCAATCCCCACGATTAAAGGAAAATCTTTTACTTTGAGTTCATAAATTGCCTCGGGACCTAAATCTTTATAAGCGATTAATTTTTGGGCTTTGATTTTCTTAGATAATAATGCTCCACAACCGGCTGGAGCGAGAAAATAAATTGCCTTATGTTTTTTAATTACCTGCCTTACTTCTTTTGAGCGATTGCCCTTGCCTATCATTGCGATTAATCCGACTGAAAGCAATTTAGGGGTAAATTCATCCATGCGGGAACTTGTCGTCGGACCGGCAGATCCGATAACTTTGCCCCTGGGCGTATTTGTCGGTCCGCAATAATAAATAATCTGATTCTTGATAAGGTTTTTTCTTTTGCTGATTTCTTTAACTAATCTTTTATGCGCCTGATCGCGGGCAGTATAAATTGTGCCAGTAAGTAAAACTTCCTCGCCAGCTTTAAGTTTTCCGATTATTTCTTTATTTAACGGTGTCAATATTCTTCTCATAAGACCTTTGTTGCGCTACGCAGGGCATGGCAACTGATATTAACTGCTACGGGCAACCCTGCGATATGAGTGGGATAAGTTTCTATATTAACGGCTAAGGCGGTAGTTTTACCATCTAATCCCATGGGACCGATATTTAGTTTATTTATTTTTGATAAAAGCTCTTTTTCTAAAACACGTATGCGCTTTTGCGCATGGTGCTTATTAATCTGGCGCAAAAGCGCTTTTTTCGCCAATAAATTTGCTGTGTCAGCTGTTCCTCCGATTCCAATTCCTACCACATACGGAGGACAGGCATCCGGACCGGCGGTTTTTACTGCATCAACGATAAATTTCTTGACCGCATCAATGCCCACCGTCGGATTAAACATTTTCATTAAGCTTTTATTCTCGCAGCCAAAGCCTTTAGGCAAAACAGTTAGTTTTAATTTATTGCCTTTGACTAAATCGATATGAATTACGACCGGAGAAAATCTTGATTTTCCGCGGCTCAAAGGATCGGCGATCACCGAATTTCTCAAACTGGCCTTTTTATATCCTAATTCTATTCCCTTATTTATAGCCTGCTTTAAATCGCCGATTATTTGCGCATTTTGACCTAACTCAACAAACACAACCGGCAATCCCGTATCCTGGCAAATCGCCAGCTTTTCTCTTCTGGCAATCTGGGCGTTATCAATAATCGCTTTAAGCATCCTTTTTGCCCGCGCATTCGTCTCTTTGCGATAAGTGCTGTTTAACGCAGCCAAAACGTCTTTTCGCAACTGGAAATTCGCCTGAGCGCAGAGCTGACTAATTGTTTCTGTTATTGTTTTTACAGCAATTTTTCTCAAATTTTATTTTTTCCTTTCAAATTGTCCTTCTTTTATTCTTCTTCTAATTGTTGCTTTAAAGTTCTTAAAAGTTCCCTATCTTTTTCGCTCATTTGAAAAGGAGCTAATTCAAAGGCCTTCTTTATACACCTAAGAGCCTCTCTTAATTCTTCTACCTCTTTCTTTTTAGCAGCATCTAACGCGTAAGTAGCCGCAAGCATTCTGTATGCTTCTGCATCATTGGGGATAACGGAAATAATTTCTTTATATATAGCAATTGCTTTATCATATTGCTCTAATTTAAGGTGGGCTTTGGCCATATTATAATAGGGATTAACATCGTTTCTAGCTGCATACTTTAGCGATTTTTTATATTCTGAAATTGCCTGTTCGTATTTGCCTAATTGAGCAAATTCATTTCCTCTTTCAAAATGCACTTTATATAATATATATGTTCTATAAACAAAAATAGAAATGATAGCAACAATTGTAATAACAACTAAAAATATTTTCTTTGTTATAGTCATCTATCTAAAACCTTTTTATCTTTCCGCTTTAATCTTTTTCATCTTTAATGTTTATACTTTTTATTACTTCATCAAATATACTTTCATCTTCCTCGTCTCCTAAAGAAGTAAAAGAAAATATCATAACTCTACTATTTTTAATAAAACAAAGAAAGGTAGTTCTCAGTTTTAAATCTTCGAGTAAATTTTGTTCATAAACCATTTTAGCCGATTCACTATTATTGATCATTAATGTTTTCGGTTCTTGCAATAAACTGAAATTTTTCATCGCTTGGAAATAAGGCAATATGGCACTCAAATAGTCAAGAGGATGATTGACTGTCATATTTAAACTATGAATATCTATGGTAGAGACAATAATATTTGGATTTATTTTACCGGGCGATCCATAAGGATCTTTGAATACCTTCACTAATATCTTTTCGTTACTTTTTTCATAATCTGAATATGACGAACCTATTAATTTCGCTTCAATTTCTATTGTTTTTCTAAGATTTCCTCCTTCGTAAACATGCCAATTTTGTGGAAAAACTAAACTTATTCCATATTCTTCATTTATATAGATATTCTCATTCCTAGTTGTAATTGTTAGATCTTTATCGATTTTCTCTATCTCATCCAAAAAATAAGTAACTGGCATACCTACGCCGATATCTATTTTAATATACTCATCTGTCCTCTCAACAATTTTTCCTTCATGCTTTTGACCTGATTTAAGAATTATGGTCTCAGCAAACGCAAAAGAACTCATTAATATCAATAAAAAGACCGCGATAAATATTTTCTTCTCCATCACTCCACCTCTTTGCCGCCGAAACCGTAGTTTTTATCCCACTGTAACTCAAAATTCGCCTGCGCACATAATTGGCTGATATTCTTTATTATGGCATCCGTTTTAATTTTTCTAAGCAATTCTTTGCTCCTTTTAATGAAACTTATTCAATATTTATTTAGATTAAAAAATTATTTCTTAAAAATCTGATACATACCATAGCCTGCGGCTGCCGAAGCTAAAAGCTTAATACAGCCTTGAAGCAATGGCATGGTTAACAACAATAAAATTACTAAAAACTTTTTCATTTATACCGCTCCTCTACTCTGAGTGGGCGTTTTTGCTCATAAAAATCCGAGCTATTCTTTCTTCAATCTTAGGATGGAGCAAAACAATCAGAAGGCCTCCAATAATATTGCCGATTGTCACGGGGATTAGATTATTAAACATAGTAAAAAAACCGGAGATAAATTCTCCTTTTGCCATCAGCCCTGCGGGCAAGAAATACATATTGGCTACAGAGTGTTCGTATCCAGAAGCCACAAAAGTCATAATGGGAAAATAGATTCCCATTATCTTGCCCATAATGGTTTTTGCGGCAATGCACATTATTACTGCTAAGCACACCAGCATATTGCAGAGAATGCCCCGGCATAATGCCTCGACAAAACCTAAATCCATTTTGTTTTGAGCGATATTAACTGCCACAGCTCCTACGGAAGTCAAACTCCCAGAACGAACTAAAAGCCCTGAATTAAATACCAACCAGGCAATAATTATCCCACCCAATAAATTACCAAAATAAACCACCAACCAATTACGCAACACCTTGATCAGGGAATATTTTTGATATATAAGCCCTATGGTCATAAGGATATTGCCGGTAAAAAGTTCGGATCCAAGAATAAGCACCAATATAAGGCCGACGCTAAAAACGCTTCCCGAAAGAAACCTTGCGAAACCTGCGTCAAGTGAACCACCGCTTAACACGGCAGTAGCAACATTAGCGCCAAAAGCAATATACATCCCTGCCAGAATTCCAAAGATAAATAATTCAAATATGGTTTCAGAGGCTTTCTTCTCACCAATATCGCTTATAGCTTTTGACATCTCGAAAGGACTTAAAAAAAGATTATCCATTTTTCTCCTTATATATTGCTGAAACTGTAGTATTAATCCCGCCGCGGATATTCATTTCTATTTCTATGCGGGCAAAACGCGGCTTACAGGCCTTAACAAAATCATCTAAAATCTTGTTTGTCAGGTGTTCATGAAAAATGCCGACATTACGATAAGTGTATATATAAAGCTTAAAAGATTTCAATTCTACACAAAATCTATTTGGAATATATTGAATTTTCACTTTTGCAAAATCCGGTAGACCTGTTTTTGGACAAATACAAGTCAGCTCATCGGTATCAAGATAAACCATATATTCTTTATCCGGATATTGATTCCGCCAGACTTCGATCTTTGGCGTCTTTAGATTTCTGATATTTTTCTGTAATCCTTCGTAGGAGGATTTATTGTTTCTCATATTTTTATAGCCTATTTAAACTCTAAACACTAAACTCTAAATCCTAAATAAACTCAAATGTCAAAACTCAAAAGTCAAAACCATAACTTAAAACTCAAAAGCTTTAAGTTTTAAGTTGTAGATTTGAGTTTTGCGTTTTGAGCTTTGAGTTTGTTTAGAGCTTAGGGTTTGGGATTTAGGGTTTGTTATCATATTATTTGATCCCCGCCATCTTATGTAACTGCGGCATAATTCTTACATCTTGTATTTTTCCGAAGCACAATCCTTGTAATTCCAACATTCTATTTAATAAAGTCTTGCTGAATTCAAAAGAATTAGGCTGCAAGACTACTGGTATCTTAGGATCAATTTTAGCAATCATATCCAAAGCTTTCTTCAAGTCCTCTTTCTTGGTGGATTCGCAAATAACTATCTTAACAAAAATATTCTTACCCTTAGCCTGGGATAGGAAATCTCGGTGTTCTTTCCAAAAACCCCTGTCATTAGTGGAAGTGGGTAATTTTATATCCATAGAAACTATATCAACATCGTCTTTTATTTCTTTAAATGCTTCGGGTAAAGTCCCATTAGTCTCTAAGTAAGTAGTTATTCCCTGATTTTTAAACAGCCTCAAGGTTTCTTTTAAGAAATCTTTGTGCAACAAAGGTTCTCCGCCGGTAAAGCTGACTGAATGAACCCCCCTGGAAGTCTTTACGATCTTGTTAAATAATTCCAGGCTGGTATATTTATCGTAATAATTAAGCTTGGTGTCGCAGAATCGGCATTTTAGATTGCAACCAAAAAATCTTACGAATACCTGTTTTACTCCGGCGTAAAGCCCTTCACCCTGGATGCTCTCAAAAATCTCGGATATCTTTGCTTTAACCATATGGAGCCCTCGTATTACATTAAGCGACATCCGCCGAAGTCCGCTATTGCTTCACTGGCGGACGAAGGCGGAAATCGGATCCTTTAGCCTTGCCTCTTTAAAACCTTTGGCTCTGAACTTACAACTATCGCACTCACCGCAAGGAAACCTACCGCCCTGATAACACGACCAGGTTAATTGATAGGGAACGCCTAAATTCATTCCCAATTTAATAATTCCCGATTTAGTTTTATTTATCAAAGGAGTTAAAATCTCAACTGAACTTCCTTCAACTCCGGTTTTCGTGCCTTTTCTAATTACATTCTTCAAGGCCTGATAAAATTCTTTACGGCAGTCAGGATATCCTGAATAATCAATCTGATTTGCGCCGATGAATATCGCTTGGGCCTTTTGGCTTTCAGCAAATGAAAGAGCAAAACTTAAAAAAATCAGATTTCGCGCCGGCACATAGGTTGAAGGAATCCCTTTGATATTTCTTCTGTCTGGTAATTTACTTTTTTTATCCAGTAATGAAGATCCCTTCCAGGGAAGTTTAATCTTTATAATGTTATATTTGCATTTAGCGGCGACTGCGATTTTCTTAGCAGAAATAATTTCTTTTTTATGCCGTTGCCCGTAATCAAAAATCAGGCAGCTTGCTTTGTAACCTTTTTGCCTGGCTAAAAATAATGTGGTGCTGGAATCTAAACCGCCGGAAAGTAAAACTATAGCTCTTCTCATTGACAATATTAAAATTTTTCTTAACGCAGATATACGCAAATCTAACGCAGATTTACGCAGATAATATCTGCGACCATCTGCGTGCAATCTGCGATTATCTGCGTTAAAATTTTATTTATTTTTCACTGATGTAACTGGCGTAAGATGTGTCGGACTCCCAAACTGTTACTTTTGCTAAATCCAGCTTTTTGCTTTTTGCCTGAAGCTCGTTAAAAATATATTTTGCGATATTTTCTGAAGTAGGATTGACTTTCTTAAAATATGCAACGTCGTTTAAAAAGGCGTGATCCAATTTCTTTAATACAGATTTCAATAGCTTCTTTACTTCATGAAAATCTGCGACCATCCCGATTTTATCTAACTCAGGATTCTGGACAAATACTTCGACTTTCCAGTTATGGCCGTGAAGCGCCTCGCATTTCCCCTTATAGCCTCTTAATCGGTGGGCTGAGCTAAAACTTGATTCAATCCGTATCTCAAACATTATTTACCCTTCGCAAGTTAGTGATTTCTCTTCCTAGAAAATTCTTAGCCAGTTTCTTAAATTGCTGCAATTCATCGCTGACATAAAATAAATATTTAGAATTTCTTTTCTTGTTTAATAGGCCTTCATTAGCCAAAACCTGTTTTGTTTCCAAAGTCACCTGCGCGGCAGAATCAATCAAAACAACTGATCTGCCTAGAATTTCTCGAAAAACTTTCTTTAACAAAGGATAATGCGTGCAACCCAATATAAGCGTATCGATTTTTGCATCTTTCATGGGCTTAAGATAGTGCCTGGCTATACCATAAGTTGCCTTCTCTTTTAGCCAACCTTCCTCGGCCAGGGGGACAAATAAAGGGCAGGCTTGATTAAAGACTTTTATCTTGGGATTTAATTGTTTTATCTGGCGTTCGTAGGCTAAGCTATTTATTGTAGCTTTTGTGGCGATAACACCGATGCGGCCGTTTCTTGAGGCATAAACCGCCTCTTTTACTCCGGGAGAAATAACGCCGATAATAGGAATTTTAAAATGCCTCTTTAAAACCGGGAGTGCGACGCTTGATGAAGTATTGCAGGCGACAACTATTATCTTTACATCTTGCTTGAGCAAAAACAAAATATTTTCCAATGAAAATTTAATGATTGTAGGCTTAGACTTTATGCCATAGGGCACTCTGGCCGTATCTCCAAAATAGACGATATCTTCGTAAGGCAGAAGCCTTACGATTTCTTTTACTACGGTCAGGCCTCCGACTCCAGAATCAAATACTCCGATGGCTTTCATAACTTGGCTACCTCTTAGTTAGCTTATAAGTTCTTATATAATTTGCAATACTTGATGCTAGGCCTTCTGCAATCTGCTGTCTGTAAAAACTGTTTTTTAAATACCTCTCCTCTTTCAAATTCGACAAAAATCCGACTTCCAATAAAATCGCCGGGATATTGGTCTGGCGTAAAACCACGAAACGCGCCGATTTTATACCCCTGTTTCTTAACCCCATAATTTTACAGGTGCTATCGCAAATATGCTTAGCCACTTCCTTAGAAGCTGCAATATTCTCCGTATAAATCATATCTCCCAATATGGCTTTTAGATTCCGAGAAGACCCGGAAGAATAAGCATCTTCAATATACGAAGAATTCTCCGCCACCTCTAAGGCCTTAGATACATTATCCGTAGCTTCGGAAAAATAATACGTCTCAAAACCGTATGGCTGCCTTGACTTGCTTGAATTAATATGAATACTGATAAATAAGTCGGCATTGGATTTATTCGCAATCTCTGCTCTGCGATTCAAAGAAACAAATTTATCGCTCGACCTGGTAAGAACAACATCAATACCCTTAGACTCCAATAAGCCTTTTAGCCTTTTTGCGATATCTAATGCAATGTTCTTTTCCTGAACGCCAGACCTGCCGATTGCTCCCGGGTCCCTTCCTCCATGGCCAGGATCAAGGACAACCTTTCTTATCTTATACCCGTAGGATAAAGATTCCTCCTGCCTAACCAAAGGCTTATACTTGAACCATCTGCTTACAATGCGATCCGCTAATCCAGATGGAACTGCTATAATACCATTATAAAAACATAAGGGCGGACTGATAACTTCTATCTGGCTGTTGACTTCTGCGGTAGCTGAACCGACTAAAATGTTGGCTTGGTTGCTCCCCTTTTTTAATGTCAGAACTCCGGAAAAATTATCCCACTCCCAGTCGATGCCGTAGTTTTTGCAGAAATCGACCATAGAGAAGTATTCTCGACCGTCTATACTGATAGCGCCAATTTTTTTATAGGGAGAAACCGTGGCGCAGCTTGCTATAAAAAAGCAGACAAAAATGATAATTATAAACGAGCTTATTTTTCGCATATCTTATTTCTATAATTCTACTAACTTTTAGGCAAAAATGAAATAAAAATCTTATTTTTAATGGGAGGTCTGTTTTTAGGCGAAATTACGAATAGCTTAAACCCAACGACAGAATTATTTTTTCCCGCCTAAATTATCATGAAAAGCGGCATCTTGCCTGGTATAAGGCTTATAGAAATCTGCTTCTCCGGAAATAATATGAGGGGTCAAAAAGATGGCCAGCTCAGTCTTTGTAGTTGTCTTGTCCTTGCTTCTAAATGCCAATCCCAATAAAGGTATGTCTCCGAAAAATGGTAACTTTTTTACCGTATCTGAGACCTTATCTTTAATCAAACCGCCAATAATTATGGTTGTGCCATCTTTAACCATAACACTAGTTTCAGCCACAGAGGTAGAAACAACGGGAATCTTATTCCCGGAAGCAGTGGTATAAGGCGTTCCGGTTGAGCTAACTTCCGGTTTTATCTTCATAGTAACAAAGCCATCGGCATTTATGGTAGGAGTTACGGATAAAGTCACTCCCACGTCTACAAACGTTACCTGTTCTGCTGTCGTAGAAATCCCTGTGGTATTGGTAGTGCTGGTGCTAACATAAACTTCTTTTGTGCCCACCAGAATTCTTGCCTCTTGGTTATTTAACACTGTGATTCTAGGAGTAGAAAGCGTATTGGTTTTACCTACGGTATCCAATGCTTTAATCAAAGCATAATAAGAATATTTTGAGAAATCAGCGTTTCCCACAGTCAAGGTATTCCCGCTTCCCCCTGTATCAACATCAAAATTTCCCGCCAGCGTAATATTATTATAGTGGAAGATTTTATCCCAATCGACTCCCATCTGGAACTGGTCGGATAAATCAATCTGTAAGATTTTAGCCTCAATCGTGACCTCTTTAGTCTTTTCATCAAAAGCAGCAATAGTCTTGGAAATCTTATCCATGTTGGCCGCGGTATCCGTGACAATGATTTTATTTGTGCGGCTATCCATATCTATTCTGCCAACATTCGGGGTCAAGACTCCAGCTATACTTTTCTGGATATCCTCTGCCTTGGCATATTTCAAAACAAAAACCTGGGTAACGGTAGAAACGTCAATATGAGCAATAAGGTTCTCCATATTGATTATATTCTGAGGAGCGTCTATTACAACAATGGTATTTGATTTCTCGTCAGCAATGACTTTTCCTATAGAGCTTTTTATCTGTGTAAGTAAGGAGACTAAATTACCGGCGCTTGCGAATTTTAAAGGAACTATCTTAACCGCGGTTTTGTCAGTAAATTTCTTGCCATAGATCATCTCGTATTCCTTAGCAGTCATAACCTTGACTATGCCTTCTTCCTGCTCATAAGCAAGATCATTAGTTTCTAAAATTATCCGAAGAGCATCCCAGACATTTACGTTTTTTAGGAAAATAGTTATCTTACCCTTGACGTTCTTTCCGGCAGCTATATTAAGGCCGCTTTTTTTGGAAATTAATTTCAAGATATCCAAAATATCCATATCCTTTAATTCTAATGTCTCTAGAGTCATAGAGACTGTTTCTTCTTGTGGCTGAGACTGAGCTGTTTCCTCGGATTTTCTTGGTTGCGGCTCTTCTACGATGGACTCTTCTTGCAGTTCGGAAGCATTGTCTGGGACCGGAGGCCTTTCCTGAACTACCATTGAACTATTTTCTTCAACAATAGGGATAGCTTCTCTGGATTCTTGCTCCTGGGCACAAACAAAGAAACAAGAAACAAAAATTATAAAACCTGACAAAACCAAGAATCTAATTTTCTTCATCTATCTCTCCTTCAATAGCCATTTCTATAAACTCAATTCGATATCTTCCCCTGCGCTAGATAGAATAACTTTGCTTTCCAATATATCCTTAACCTGAATTTTATCCAAGCTATCGCCTTTATTCAAAAAATGCGTCATTTTTGTAGCCTTATCTTCTATTATCGCCTGAGGCTGCTTACCTAAAATCACGCCCACCAGCTTAAAGTTCTTGGTCGCTTCCTTTAGGCTAGCGCTAACATTGGAAGCTTCTGTTTTATCTGGCGTTAACGGAGCGTTAAAAATATCCCTTTTAGAGAATTGCTTATAATAATAATCATAATCTTTTGGCTTGCTGATTTTGATCTCTTGTTGTTTTTGAGTCTCTTCGGCTGGCCTGGAATCCTCTTGAGTTCTTGGTTTTGCAGGATTTAATAGATTAACCAAAGAATAAGTAGAAAACATAATCAATAAAGAAACTAAGAACACATTGAGGGTTTTAAAACTCAAGAAATTCAAAAGGCGGGTTTTAAAGAAGCTCTCCAGGGGCTTTAGATAATTCAAACGGATTTTTCTTTCTTTCTGCGCAGAGGAAACCACCGATGCTTCTTTCTGAGCTTCCTTCTTGGGACGCCCGCGGATCAATCTTAAGAGTTTCTCCTCAGGAGAAATATTCCTGTCCATTAAGCAACCCAAATCCTTTCTTCTTCTAAAAGGCCGTTGATAATTTCATCGTCAACAATCGCTTTATCATACATTACAAGTCTTTCCAGGGCATTGTGACACAAAAGCGATATTTTTCTTGGGTACCCCTGGGAAAAATTATAGATTCTTTCAATTGCTTCATCCGTAAATAAACTTCTACCTCCATTATAACCGGCCTGTTTTAGGCGAAAATCAACCATCTCTTTTGTTTCCCTTATATCTAAAGGATTAATAATGTATTTTAAGCTGACTCTATCGACGAAGTTGCGGATCTTTTTCACCCTGGGCAATAACTCCATCTGTGCCAAGATTACCAACTGCAGCAATTTATATTCGTTGGTCTCATAATTTAAAAGGGTGCGCAAGATTTCCAGAAAAGGCTGGTTTAATTTCTGCCCCTCATCTATCAAAAGGACAATGGTCTTGTTTTCTTCCACTCCCTTCTGGAATAGATACTTTTCTATGGATTCTTGGATATCTATGGTAGAACGAAAATCAGGCAGGACTCCAAAAGTCTTGGCGAGGCTGGTTAGAAACTGGTATTCGGTCTTATAGTTAGGATCTAAAATCATTTTGAATATGATTTTATCCTCTTCTCCGGCAAACGAATGGAATAAGGTGCGGGATAACGTAGTTTTGCCTGTCCCCACATCCCCAAGAATTAAGCTTAAGCCCCTTCTAAGACGGATCGTAATCTCCAGCCTCTGCAAAGCCGTGTTATGTTCCCTGGAGCGATAAAAAAACTCCGGGTCCGGACTGGTAGAAAAAGGCTCCTTATTGAGATTTAATACCTCGTAATAACTCATTTCTCAGAAACAGGCACCTCATCTTTAATTTGTGAGATAGATTTTCCTTCCTGTCGAAGCCTGCGTATCTTTTGCAATGCACCTAGAGAAGAATCGTCAAAATAACGGAAATTTGTCTCGGGACTTCTGCCTATCTCATGCAAAAGGCCGATTTTCAAATAATACTTAATCGTGTGGATTGAGTTTCCACTCCTTCTAGACAAATCTTTTATAAGATATATATTTCTCATATAGTTATATACTACTCTCTACCCAGAGAGTAGTATAGCCAAATGAGCTTTTTTTGTCAAGATATTTTTAGTAGTTTAACCGGCAGAAAAGTTAATTTTGATGAAAGGCTAAGGAACCCTGATGCGGCTGATAAGGATGGATCCTTTTAGTGTATTTGTACGCATTGAGCGTCTTTCTAATCGCAGTCTCTCAATCTTCAAGAAATGTGGCTGGCTTTGTAAAGTGTGAATAAATTTTGTCAGATCTTCAAGCAGGCCTTCGGCCTCAAGCTCCACAGAGAACTTTTTATAAAAGTCAACTGCCCTAACGCGCGAAGGCTTCATGTCAGAAATACTTATTTTTATCTCTTTAGTAATAGACTCAATCTCGGAAAGCAGCGCAGACATCTCCTGTTCATCGTTGGCCTTTTGCTTAATCAAGTCTGCGTATTTTTTGTAATTAGCCTCTACAGCAGCTTGATTATCAAGAACTTTATTGCTCTTTTTTAATTTCAATTCCTTAAGCGCTACCTGGCTGTTTAAATCATTTAGCCTTGCCTTGAGTGGCTCAAAAACAAAATTTACCCCCAGATAAGCCAAGCCAAGCAGCAAGCAAACAGACAATATTATCTTTTCTCTTGCTGAAAAATGCCTCAATAGCATCTATTACTCTCCCGTTTGACAGGTAATTCTAAAATCAGTGACTTCTCCCTGGCTAGTCATTCTTTTGCTCGCATATTTAACTTCTACATTCTTAAAATTCTTTGATTTTTCAAGCTTACTCTGAAAACTAAAGATATCTGACATCTGGCTTGAAACCCCTTGAAGGGTTAAATTGCCTTTTTCGTCTTGATTAAAGACGTTAAGCGACATGCTTGAAGGCAAAAGGTTATATAACTCATATATTACATCGATACCGGAATTGGAATAGTCCAACTGTTCTTTGATCAATTCCAATTTTTTAGTCGTATCATCAACATTTTTAGCAATAGGGGCCACTCCATTCAACTGAATATCAAGGTTCTTCAAATACTGTTCTTTTTTATAAATATTTAAGAAAACTGAACCTAAAATAACAAGTAAAGTTAAAATCAATAGAGAGCCGCTGAAGAAAAATTCTTTTTTCATATATTTCATATTTTGTTTTTGACGTTCAGTCTCGGGTAATAGGTTTAATTCACCATCTTTAGCCCCAAGCACAAGTCCTAAAACAGCGGTAAAAGAAACATCGCCTATAGCTGCCATGCCTAGCAATGTGCCCTTTGCCGTCGGAATATCCGCAAGCGGATTAATTATCTCAACCGGCAAAGAAAACTCTGAGTTTAACCTCTGGGATAAAAACGTGGCTTTGGCTGACTGGGTCAATAAAACGATTTTGGAAACTTCTGGGTTTATCTTTTCTTTACGATAAGTCGTTAAGGTTAAATGTATCTGTTCCAAAAAACCTTCTATCTTTTCGGCATTTAATTCATTCGTGCCGAAAGAAATTGCTCTTGAAAAAAGAAGGTTGCCTTCTTGAGAAAAACATAAATCAGTGACCGCGCTATCAATATTTACCAACAGAACGGCTTCATTTGTGGGCCTGCCGATCTTTAAGCGATGCAGATTATACCATTTGGAAATACCGATCGAACTTATACTGAAAATTTCCGGATTAATCGCTGCTGAATTCAATATCTGCATATATCGCTCGATAACGTCTTTATGCGCAGTAACCAATAAGGTGTCGGCATATCCGTTCTTATGTTTTGTGCTTATGATATAGTCGCTTATGATATCTTCTTTAGGATAGGGTATCTGTTGTTTGATTTGAAAATCAAGCATATCTTCTATTTCGGCGGGGTCTTGAGAAGGCAACCTTAAATTCCTGACTATGGTAGAGCCGCGAGCGAATATGCAAACCAGGCTTGACGTCTTGATTTTTGAATCCGATACTAATTCTTTGATTGCCTTTGCTGCTATTTCATTTGATGATTCTTTAATTTCTTTTAGCCCTAAGAAAACTACGGCTCGGACAGAAGGGCTAATTTTTGCATGAGCCAATTTTATATGGGTCTGCGTGATCTCTAAAACACTAAAAAATTGCTTAATCATTTTATTCTTCATACCAGAATATTATAGGATATTCTCCAGCCGGCGATAAAACAACCTCTACTTCGCTGGCAATTTTCTTATCTTGATAAAGCCCCCTAACGCGGGCTCTATAAATATCAGACTTGGAAATAAAAAACCTGTCTTTTAAGAATATAAATAAACTTTCTTCCGGTCCAAACAAATTCAGCTCGCCTGGATTTTGAAGGTCTATCTTGCGGTCATCTGCCGTCGCTTCTATCTTATCATCTCCAGCTCGATAGTCAACTATCTTATCAACCATACCATCAGCGTCTTCCTGCCCTGTCGTGGGGCTGCCGTCTAAATCTGCCCCAGCTCGAGCCACCGCCTGAAGCACAATCTTGTCAGCAGTATTAACATTAACCTTTAAATCGACATAAGCGAAATTATAGATAGTCAGGTAGTCTTTAATTTTTAGAAATATATCTTTAGACATATCCCTTATCATGGATAATTCATTTAAAGATTCAAATTTAGCATTCTTGCAGTGGTACGGCTTTTCTAGGCCCATATAATAATCATCCTCTGCGCCAAATTCGGGACTATTCAGGTTGGAATCGCCGTCCTGCCAATCCACGACAGAATTTGCTATGACCTGGGCAGTTTGGCTATCAACCTCTAAGATATTAAGCAGCTTTTCCAGCACAATCTGATTCTGCGCATTGATAGCGTTGATATTGATTTTTCTTTCCTCGTCGATCAAGCCGTAAGTCTCAAGAGATTTCTCCGCACCTTCTTTTTTGTAACTTACAGAATAACTGCCTTCCCCTAAAGATATATCTTTAAAAAGATCCTCCGGAGTCTGTCCTTCGGCTAAAACTATACCGCATAAATACAGGGTATCATAATTCTTAGTCTCGGGGTTCATCCGATCCTTCACTAATTCTTTTATCACCGCCAAGACGCCGGCCTTGGCAATGTAATAACTTTTTAATCTATCTATGGCATAGCGATTCAGTTTAACGCCTATGCTATTTCTATGGCCTATCCCAACGGCTAAAACAGTCAAAATGATAAGCATCCAAATCGTTACGATAAGGATTACCCCAGAATTATTACAAATTGGCTTAAACGTCCTCATAACTAATCAATTATTCTTTGATTTCTCCGATAACTCCCATCGGAATAAATACAGTTTTAGAAAAAGTTGTTTTTACATTTGGATTTCCGGGATTCTGCAAAACCAATTCTACCTTAACGCCCATTGGTATATTTTCGCTTTCTTCCCAATCGCTTTTCCATTCAATCTCTTCGTCCTCGCCGTTTACTACGCCATGGGCATAACTGAATTTCAACCCGTCTTTTGCTACCAAGGAACTGAATATCTCCTCGGATTTTTCTTCCACAGATATCTGCAGACTATCGATTAAAGAGCTTTCTTGCCTTTTAAGAAGAAAAATCTCGCCTCCACCATTTTCTTTGGCTTCAAGAAAATATAGAACCCTGTTTATTCCATAATCATCTTCGTTTAAGAAAGATATGCTATCGGCCTTGCCTTCAAAAACCTTAAAGTTTGGGTAACTGTTTTTGTAACTAAAGATCACCGCGTTATGCAACTCCTTGGCGATAGTATCCATTGACCATCGAGCTTCCTGATACATCCTATTTAGGTCTTCCGACTTCTTCCACGCTGAAGTTGAACTAAAGAAAGTTGAATAAAGGCTTACCGCGACAACAGAAAATATGGTAAGGCCTATTAATATCTCTATAAATGTCATGCCGGAAAAATTATTCTTTTTCTTTCTCATTTTGTTATTTTTTATCAAATAGATAAGTAACGACGAAAATTGCTCTCCTAGAACCTTTTGTCGGCCAATTGACTGAAAGCAAAACCTTATTTAACATCCCCTTCTCTTCATTATCCTTAATATTTTCTGTTTCTAAGCTGTATCTAGAATCTTGGTACGGCTCCGGAAAATATTCTTCTTTATTTAACCCAGATTCAATAAAATATT
>VGKH01000015.1 GCA_016867135.1 Candidatus Omnitrophota bacterium | reverse complement strand
TACAGTCCGAAGTCTTTCTAAATTTGTGGATAAGATATATTGGATTCAGGCGGGCCAATATAATAAATTAATTGATATTCTTCATAAAGAACAAGTTTCGAAGCTGGCAATGGTTGGGCAAGTTAACCCCAAGAAACTTTTCGATAAAAGGATAGTTGTCGACGAGGAATTGCAGGAATTGTTAGAATCAATCAGGAATAAAAAGGCCGATACGATTTTTGGGGCAGTGGCTAATAAGCTTGAAAGTGAAGGCATTGAAATTATTAATTCAACGACATATATGAAAGAATATCTTCCTTCTGAAGGCCTGTTGACAAAAAGGGCGCCGACAGAAGAAGAGCGGGAAGATATAAAATTTGGCAGAGAAACCGCTAAAGCAATCGCCAATTTAGATATCGGTCAGACCGTAGCGGTAAAAAAGAAGGCCGTTTTAGCGGTAGAAGCACTTGAAGGTACAGATTTTACTATAAGACGCGCAGGAATAATAGGGAGAGGCAATGTGGTAGTCGTAAAAGTAAGTAAGCCTAAGCAAGATTTACGTTTTGATATACCGGTAATAGGCCCTAGGACTATAAAAACCATGATTAATGCCCAGGCTAGTTGTTTGGCCATAGAAGCCAATAAGACCTTGGTTATAGATAAAGAAGAAACAGTAAGGCTCGCTGATAAAAAGGGTATTTCAATCGTGGCAATTTGATTTTTATCTGTTTTAATATCTTACCCTAAACCCTTCCCTTAGAACATCCAAACAGACTTTTTGCGCTATTTTTACCTCATTTTCTGCCTGAGTAGCTTAAGCGAATTGATTGACAGTTTTTGATTTCTACTATATAATATTCTATTGATTTTAAGGAGGAAAATGGAGCTAGAAGACATTATAAATCAAAGGGTTAATAAAATTAAGAGCTTAAGAGATAAGGGCGTAGACCCCTATCCAAGGAAGTTTTCTTATAGCTCTAATATTGGTGAAGTTTTGGCTGACTTTCAAGAGGCTAAGACCGTATCTTTGGCGGGTAGATTGGTGGCAAAAAGGGGCCACGGCAAAGCCGGCTTTAGCAATATCCAGGACCAAACAGGAAAGATTCAGCTCTATATCAAGGAAGATGACATAGGAAAAGAAAAATTCGATTTCTTTAAAGACCTTGATATCGGAGATTTTATCGGCGTTAAGGGTGAGCTATTTAAAACCCATACAGGAGAAATTACGGTAAAGATAGACGATGTCCAGATTCTATCTAAAGCCATTAAACCACTGCCGGAGAAATGGCACGGGCTAAAAGATATCGAGATAAGGTATCGCAAGCGCTATTTGGATTTAGTCGCCAACAAAGAAGTAAAAGAAATCTTCCAGGCGCGTTCCAAGATAGTCAGTTTTATAAGGAAATTCCTCGACGATAAAGGATATCTTGAAGTAGAGACTCCTATGCTTCAGCCTATACCTGGAGGGGCGGCAGGAAGGCCATTTAAGAGTTTCCACAATGAATTTGATATGGATGTTTATTTAAGGATTGCACCGGAATTATACCTTAAGCGTCTGTTGGTTGGCGGCTTTGATAGGGTCTATGAAATTAACCGCAGCTTCCGAAACGAGGGTGTATCAACCAGGCATAATCCGGAATTTACTATGCTAGAGGTTTATACCGCTTATGCCGATTACGAAGATGTAATGAAATTGACTGAAGACTTAGTTTCTTCTTTAGTAATGTCAATAAAGGGAACGACTAAGATTGATTATCAGGGCAAAACTATCGACTGGGCGCCTCCATGGGAAAGGCGTTCCTTTGCCAAAGTGGTAAAAGATATGTTTGATATTAATCCCGATGATGAAGCGAAAGTTATGGTAGAGAAGCTTAAATCCAAGAGGACACATATTGATATTAAAGATAAACTCACGCGTTCTCAGGTTATGAAGATTGTGGAAGACATGTTGCAGGAAGAGGCGATATTAAAACCTCTGTTTTTCATTGATTATTTTAGCAGCCTTTCGCCTTTGTCAAAAAAGAAGAAGGATAATCCGCTCTTAGCCGAGCGTTTTGAGTTGTTTGTGGCGGGGATGGAAATAGCCAATGCCTATTCGGAGTTAAACGATCCCCAAGAGCAGAGCTTGAGGCTTAAAGAAGAAATAGATGCCAGGGACAACCCTGAAATCAAGAAGATAGACGAGGATTTTATTGAGGCTTTGGAATATGGCATGCCGCCGGCTGGCGGATTAGGTATTGGTATTGACAGGCTAGTGATGTTATTGACTGATCAGCCTTCAATCAAAGACGTAATACTTTTTCCGCTTCTTAAACAAAAGGAAGGGCAAGAATAATAATGTTGTGCGAGTTGTGGATGAGTCAGCGCTATCTTAGGTCAAGGCAAAGGGAGAGATTTATTTCCCTGACCGCCCTTATCTCGATGATGGGTATTGCCGTTGGCGTTATCGTTCTTATAGTGGTCATAGCGGTAATGAGCGGTTTTGATAGATATCTTGAGGATAAGCTTACAGGAACAAATGCGCACATAGTTGTTAATTTTCCGGATGGACTCAAAGATGACACGGAAGTAATCAGCGAATTACAAAAAATACCTTCTATAGTTTCGCTTGCCCCATTCATTGCCGGCCAGGCTATTATAAAAGAAGGTAAGGATATATTAGGAGTTGAATTTCGCGGTATCGATATAAAAAAACAGCAGGAAGTGACAAAGATAAAGGAGTATTTAACCAGCGGAAGCCTGGATTTATCTGATAACGAGCTTGTCATCGGAAAAGAACTGGCACTTAATATGAATTTAAGAGTAGGCGATAGTTTGAGCTTGATATCTCCCACGACATTTGCGCCCGTGAATTTTAAGATAAAAGGGATTT
Source organism: Candidatus Omnitrophota bacterium (assembly GCA_016867135.1). Classification (GTDB taxonomy): domain Bacteria; phylum Omnitrophota; class Gorgyraeia; order VGKH01; family VGKH01; genus VGKH01. The sequence goes on along the minus strand of VGKH01000015.1, from coordinate 20,493 downwards.
TTAATTCCGGGATGTATCTTTACGATTCCAATTTGGTTATTACTAGCATAAAGGGAGCGCAAAATTTCTTAAAGACTGCCAATGTGGTCCCGGGGATAAACATCAAGGTAGACAACGCTTACAACGTGGAAAAAGTAAAGCAGTCGATATACGAAAAATTAAAAACAAAACATTTTTATTCGGTAATGACCTGGATTGACATGAACAGGAATTTTCTAAATGCGTTAAAAATAGAAAAAACCGTGATGTTTATAGTCGTAGTAATGACTACCGTAGTGGCTGCTTTTGGCATTGTCAGTACTTTGATCATGTCGGTGATGAGCAGGATCAAGGATATTGCGGTGCTACGTGCCATAGGGGCCAAGACGGGAAGTATCATGCTTTTGTTTCTTTTGCAAGGGGTAGGGATCGGATTTGTGGGCATAGCCCTAGGAATTGCCGGTGGAATTTTATTGGCTTCTTCATTGAATCGGATAGTTGATTTTATATCTGGTTTAATCGGTCATAGCCTTATACCTAAGGATATTTATTATTTTGATAGGTTGCCGACAAGTTTTAACACGACCGATATATCCATAATAGCCATAAGCGCCTTTGTAATAAGCCTGCTGGCGAGTTTATATCCGGCTTATAGGGCATCTAGGATCAATTTAAGTGAAGCCTTACGACATGAATAACATTTTGATTGAAGCCAAGAATTTACGAAAAACATATACTGATACCGTTAAGAAATTAGAGGTATTAAAGGGAATAGATCTTGAAATTAATAGAGAAGACCTGTTGGTCATCCAGGGCCCTTCCGGGGCGGGCAAATCCACGCTTTTACATCTTTTAGGCGGCTTGGATATGCCGACAAAGGGCTCGGTATTTATTGACGGAATTGATATTTATGGAATAAGCGACAACAATCGTGCCAATATAAGAAGCCAGAAAATAGGATTTGTATTTCAATTTTATAATCTACTTCCGGAATTTACTGCTTTAGAGAATGTGTTCCTACCCGCTTTTATAAACAGAAGTCTAAAGTTTAATAAAAAGTATTTAAGGCAAGAGGCCAGCGATTTATTAGGCATGGTAAAGTTGTCTCACAGGCAGTTTCATCGGCCTTACCAGCTTTCAGGAGGAGAATTGCAGCGGGTGGCGATAGCCAGGGCTCTCATGAACGATCCGGAAATTATTTTTTGTGATGAGCCAACAGGGAATCTTGATTCAAAAACCGGAGAAGAGATTTGTGAATTGTTATTAAAGCTAAATAAAGATAATAGAAAAACAATAGTTATTGTTACCCACGAACAAAAGATAGCAAGCCTAGCTAAAAGAGTGATTCATATAAGAGATGGCCAATTGTTTAACAACAATTAAACAAGGAGAGTTTTATGAAGATATATATTGACGGAAAATTATTTGATAAGGAACAGGCCAAGATTTCTGTGTTTGATCACGGGCTCCTTTACGGGGATGGCGTATTCGAGGGGATTCGCGCCTATAATAAATTAGTCTTTAAATTAAAAGAACACATCGATAGGCTTTATGAATCTGCGCACTCAATAATGCTAAAGATCCCTATGGGAAAACAGCAGCTGATAAAAGCAGTAATCGATACTTTAAAAGCTAATAATTTAAAAGATGCCTACATTAGGCTTATTGTCACTAGGGGCGAAGGCGATTTGGGTTTAGACCCGAGAAAATGTAATGGTAATGCTACTATCATTATCATCGCTGATAAGATCGCGCTTTATCCTGATTCGCTTTATAAAAATGGCTTAAAGATTATCACGGTTTCGACAGTGCGGAATTTGCCTGAGGCTTTGAACCCCCAGATTAAAAGCCTAAACTATTTAAACAATATCTTAGCCAAGATTGAGGCGATCAATGCCGGCGCAGAAGAAGCGATAATGTTGGACCATCTGGGTTACGTGGCAGAATGCACGGGCGATAATATTTTCATCGTAAGAAAGAATCAGCTTTATACTCCGCCGCAGTGCATGGGTACCTTAAGGGGCATTACGCGCGATACAGTTTTAGAAATCGCCCCTAAGATGAAGATTCTCGTGCACGAGCATGTGATCACAAGACATGAAGTGTATACATCTGATGAGTGTTTTTTGACCGGTACCGCCGCCGAGATTATACCTGTAGTTAAGGTGGATGGCAGAGTTATCGGCGAGGGCGAGCCCGGAGCGATTACAAAGAAATTGACAGAGCAGTTCCGTAAGCTTACCAAAACCAAGGGAGTAAAGTATGCTTTGTGATATCTGCGGTAAAAAACAGGCTACGGTGCATTTAACCGAGATAGTCGACGAGCAGATGACTGAATTGCATCTGTGCGATGAGTGCGCTAAAGAAAAGAGCGTTCAGATGGAGCAACAATTCGGATTAGCGGATTTATTAGCGGGCTTATCCGATATGGGAAAGCAAGTTAAGGAGGAAGTAAGTCCTGTTGCGGTAAAATGCTTAAATTGTGGCCTTACCTATGAAGACTTTAGAAAGGTTGGGCGCCTGGGTTGTAGCGAATGCTACAATACTTTTAGAAAATATTTAAGTGTTTTACTTAAAAAAATACATGGTTCAAATCAGCATTTAGGTAAGACGCCTACTAAGATTGCCAGGCCCGTTAAGACAAAATCTTCGATACAGGAATTAAAAGATAGATTGCAGCGAGCAATCCAGTCCGAAGAATTTGAGGAGGCAGCGAAAATTCGAGACAAAATAAAGGAACTGGAGAAAAATAAGGAGACGCCCGATGCAGCTTAATGATTTCTTAAAACAGACGAGTGAATGGCTCAAAGGTACGGGCCCTCATTCAGACATCGTTATCTCAAGCCGCGTCAGGCTGGCAAGAAATCTAGACAGGGCTCTTTTCCCTAGCCGAGCGAATAAAAAACAGTCGGAAGAAAATGCAGAGAAGATTTTGGCTGTGGTGCGGAAAGTAAACCTGTTAAAAAAATCGCTATTTCTAAATTTAAACGAATTGGACAATGTGGATAAGCAATTTCTCATTGAAAGGCATCTGATGTCGCGGGAACACGCTCTTCGTCCGGACAGCAAGGCAGTAGTGATTAGCGAGGAAGAAATAGTTTCTATTATGATAAACGAAGAGGATCACTTGAGGATGCAGGTAATACAGTCTGGATTCGACCTTTTTGGAGCTTGGAATATTATAGATGGGATAGACAATGAATTATCCGAAAAACTTAATTTTGCCTTTTCGCCAGAATGGGGGTATCTTACATCTTGCCCGACAAATACCGGGACTGGCATGAGAGGCTCGATAATGCTCCATCTGCCTGGGCTAGTTATGACCAAGCAAATAAATAAAATATTAACCGCTATCTCCAAGTTAAGTTTTACTACTCGCGGTTTATACGGAGAGGGGACGCAGGCTTCGGGAAATTTCTTCCAGGTTTCAAATCAAGTGTCTTTAGGCCATAGCGAATTAGAGATTCTTGAGAATATCAGAGGGCTTATTAAGCAGGTTATTGAGCAGGAAGACCAGGCAAGAAAAACTCTTATGCAACAGCATAAACAGCTATTGCAGGATAGAATTTTCAGAGCAATAGGCACTCTTAAGAACGCCCACATCATTTCTAGCGATGAGACAATCGAGCTGCTTTCCATGGTTAGATTAGGCGTAGATATCGGTATTATAAAAGATTTAAATAGGCAATTGCTGAATGAGCTGTTTATAATTATTCAACCGGCGCATTTGCAAAAAATTGAAGCTAAGAAATTGACTACTCAGGAAAGAGATGTTAAGAGAGCCAACTTAATAAGAGAAAGATTAGGAGGTTAGTAGCAATGTTTAATAGATTCACTGAGCGAGCTAGAAAAGTGATTATCTTGGCCAAAGAGGAGGCCAGAAGATTCAATCACGATTATATCGGGACGGAACATTTGCTTTTAGGCTTGGTAAGGGAAGGCGAGGGGGTAGCAGCAGCGGTTCTGCAGAAATTAGGCGTAAGTTTAGAAAATATCAGAATTGAGATTGAAAAGCTAGTCCAGCCGGGACCTTCTACCCAAGTTTTAGGCGATATTCCTTTTACGCCTAGGGCAAAGAAAGTCTTGGAGCTTTCCGCTGAAGAAGCCAGATCCTTAGGTCATAATTATATCGGAACAGAACATTTACTTTTGGGTCTGATAAAAGAAAATGAAGGGGTCGCTTCACAGGTGCTATTGAATTTAGGGCTGGATATTGAAAAGGCAAGAAACGAAGTTATGAGCCTTCTTGGCTCTGCAACCCCAGGATTTGGGGCGGCAACTTCTAAATCATCCAAGACCCCGGCGCTAGATGCATTTGGAAGGGATCTGACTGCTTTGGCCAAAGAAAACAAATTAGATCCTGTTATAAACAGAAAAAATGAAATCGAGCGTGTTATTCAGATTTTAAGCAGAAGAACCAAGAACAACCCCGTTCTTTTAGGCGAAGCAGGTGTAGGAAAGACCGCTATCGTCGAGGGCCTTGCCCAGTCTATCATTGCCGGAAACGTCCCGGAAATTTTAAGAGGTAAACGCATAGTCATATTGGATTTGGCATTGATGATTGCCGGGACAAAATATCGCGGACAGTTCGAAGAGAGGATTAAGGCGGTAATGGATGAGATAAGACGTTCCGCAAGCGTAATAATCTTTATTGATGAGTTGCATACATTGGTGGGGGCTGGAGCTGCCGAAGGCGCTATTGATGCCTCCAATATTCTAAAGCCAGCTTTATCTAGAGGTGAAATCCAATGTATAGGTGCTACTACCTTAAATGAATACCGCAAGCATATAGAAAAAGATGCTGCTTTAGAAAGAAGATTTCAGACGATAATGGTTGAACCGCCTTCTGTCGATGAAACCATAGAGATATTAAAGGGTTTAAGAGATAGGTACGAGAGCCATCATCGTGTAACTTTTAGCGATCAGGCTTTAGTTGCCGCTGCAAGACTTTCAGATAGATATGTTACGGGTAGATTCCTTCCGGATAAGGCTATTGATATTATTGATGAGGCAGGCTCTAGGGCAAGGTTATCCTCAATGACAGCTCCCGATGAAATAAAACAGCTTGAAATAAATATGGAAGAGTTAAGGAAAGAAAAAGAGGCGTTTATTAAGAGTCAGGATTTTGAGAAGGCAGCGAAACTTCGCGACCAGGAAAGAAACGCCCGGGCTGCCCTGGATACAGCTAAAGCTGAATGGGAAAGAAAACGAGATGAGATGCGTCCGCAGTTAGGTGAGGAAGAAATCGCCAGCATAGTTTCTCAATGGACGGGAATCCCGCTTTTTAGATTAGAGGAGAAAGAAACCGAAAAATTAATGAAGATGAAAGAAGAGATCCACGAGCGAGTTATCGGGCAGGACGAAGCTATTGCGGCAATTGTTTCTGCCGTCAGGCGTTCCCGTGCTGGCATAAAAGATCCTCGTCGGCCGATAGGTTCTTTCATATTCCTAGGACCCACAGGAGTAGGCAAGACGCTTCTTGCCAGAGCATTAGCGGAATTTATGTTCGGTGACGAAAACGCGCTAGTTCAATTGGATATGTCTGAATATATGGAGAAATTTAATGTCTCGCGTCTCATCGGTGCTCCTCCGGGTTATGTTGGTTACGAAGAGGGAGGGCAGCTTACAGAAAGAGTCAGGCGTAGACCATACGCCGTCATTCTTCTTGATGAAATAGAAAAGGCGCATCCTGACGTATTTAACATTTTGCTTCAGGTGTTTGAGGATGGTCGGCTTACGGACAGCTTCGGCAGAAAAGTAGATTTTAGAAATACGATCGTCATTATGACTTCTAACGTCGGAGCAGATATCTTGCGTAAACAAGGGTCCCTTGGCTTTAAGGCACAGACCGATGAAATAAGCTATCAGGATATGAAGCATAAACTTCTGGATGAAGTCAAAAGGACATTTAAGCCGGAATTCTTGAATCGTATCGATGATATCATTGTTTTTAGGTCGCTTACCAAAGAAGATCTTGCTCGGATTGTCGATATAGAAGTCGGAGAGGTAGCCGAACGCCTGAAAGAACAGAAGATAACTATTAATTTAACGCAAGAGGCCAAAGACTTATTGATGGAGAAAGGTTTTGATCCGGTTTTTGGCGCGCGCCCGCTAAAAAGAACAATACAGCGCTACATAGAAGACCCTCTTTCCGAAGAAATCATCTCTGGTAAATTCAAAGAAGGTACACAGATTACCGCTAAGAGGAAAAATGATACTTTAATTTTTGAATAATGAAGAAATATGCTTCGGTTTTTGTTGTTGCGATTTTATTTTTAACTAGCCTTCCTTTGTTTGCCGAGCAGATTTGTAATTTTAAAGGCGACTTTGATTTCTTAAGACATATTTTCAGCTTAGAGATGGATTTTAAAGAGAAAAGCATGCTAAAGACAAACGTCAATTTTGAGGATGACAAGCTTTATCTCGATGCAAAAATCCAGAATTTTAAATTCAATGGCCATATTTTTTCTTCGGAAATTTCAGGCCAGGGTCAATTTGTAGGGCAGGAAGGCAGCAAGGTCTTAAAGGGTAGCCTTGAATCTAAATATTCTTTGATGGATTATAAGCCTTTTAACGAAGTTTTTTCGAATTTTATAATAGGCAAAGATTCCTTGGTTATTTCTGCGTTATCGTGGGGTAAATCAAATATTATCGGGGATGTAAGCCTTCTAGAGCCCCGAGAAATTAATTTATATGCAGAGATCAAGGAGGTTGACATACGTGAGTTTTTGGCTTTGGTTGGTTTAAATTCGGATAATTTAATTATTTCCGGAACAGTCGACGGCTTTCTTAAAATCAAAGGTACATTGGGGGCGCTTAGAGTAAATGGCCAATTGAAGGCAGCTAATGGCATAATCAATGATTTACCATATCAAGAGATAGCGTTAAGATTGGAAGGGGTTTATCCTGTTGTAAATTTGTATGATTGCGAGATTGTCGAAGAGGATGGCACGGTTTTTGCTTTTAATGGGAAGGTTAATTTAGCGCAGCTTAATAATTTATATTCCAGTGAACACAACATTACTTTCTCGCCTTTGACTAAAACCGGAGACTTTAATTGGCGCAGGTGGACAATTCGCCGCAATAAAGAACGCGGTAGTTTTGAAGTAGAGAATAGATTAAAATCCGGTCGGCCGGATAGCCTACGTTTAAGAGACGAGTCAAACTTTGAGATGCTTGGCGTTGAGCAAACGCTAAAATTTTAGGTTAATACATAATAAAATAATGACTAAAGTAAAATCAATTTTTGTTTGTCAGAGTTGCGGTTCACAATCGCCCAAATGGCTGGGAAAGTGTTCTAATTGCGGAAGCTGGAATTCTTATGTTGAAGAGGCTTTTATGCCAGAGGCTACAAATGCCCGGCAAGAGTTTGTCTCTAAAGATAATCCGGTTTTACTTTCCCAGATTGAGGCTAAAGAAGAATCCAGGATTAAGACCTCGATTAACGAATTTGACCGGGTTTTAGGAGGCGGCATTGTTCCTGGCTCTGTAGTTTTGGTTGGAGGCGACCCCGGTATTGGTAAATCCACAATTTCTCTGCAGATATCATGCCTTTTAAGCCAGGCTGGACACAGGGTTCTTTACATAAGCGGAGAGGAATCAGTAAAACAGACAAAGCTTCGCGCCAATCGTTTACAGACCAAGAGTAATGAGAATTTGTATATCGTTAATCAAATTGATTTAAATATGATTACCGAATACATCAAACAACTATCTCCCGAGGTGGTAATCATAGATTCGATACAAGTAGTTTATCTTTCGGATATTTCTTCAAGTCCTGGAAGCGTCAGTCAAGTCAGGGAATGCGCTGCCATACTTGCGCAATTGGCTAAATCAATGGGTATTGCTATGTTTATAATCGGTCATGTGACCAAAGAAGGCTCGCTTGCCGGCCCCAAAGTATTAGAGCATATCGTCGATACGGTGCTTTATTTTGAAGGGGAGCGTTATTCGGTTTATAGAATACTTCGTGCCGTAAAAAATAGATTCGGCTCAACAAATGAGATAGGAGTTTTTGAAATGGCTCAAAGCGGGTTATTGGAAGTAAAAAATCCGTCTGAGATATTTCTTTCTGAGAGGGTAAAACAGACTTCTGGCTCGGTCGTTGTTGCCGTATTGGAGGGAAGCCGTCCTATTCTAGTAGAGATTCAGGCGCTTGTCAGCAAGGCGAGTTTTGGATTTGCCAAGAGAAGAACTCAAGGCATAGATTACAATAGAGTATCTTTATTAGTCGCTGTTCTGGAAAAAAGATTGAAGATGGATTTGTCTGATAAAGATATTTTTGTTAACGTTGCCGGTGGCGTGAAGGTGGAAGACCCAGCTGCCGATTTGGCAGTAGTTATAGCAATAGCCTCGGCACTTAAAGATAGGGTTGTCCCCGCAGATACAGTTTTAATCGGAGAAGTTGGGCTAGCGGCAGAGGTGAGAAGTGTCAGCCAAATAAACGCTAGAATCAACGAAGCCCAAAAGCTGGGTTTTAAAAGATGTATCGTTCCGAAGAATAATTTAAAGAATAAAAAAATATTTGAGGATTCAAAAATAGAGATAGCTCCGGTTTATTCTGCAGGGGAAGCATTAGAATTATTATAATTTTATAATGTTTTTATTTTTTTAAAGGAAGGTGGCTAGATGACATTACATGTTATTAGGATTTTTTTCATATTCGTTAGTATTATCGTAGGTTTTCAAATCGGCGGAATAAAAGACTATCCTTTACAGGGAGCTGCTGTTGGATTGATTGCTATGCTTATCCTTATTACTTTAGAGTCCGGTATCAGAAGAATATCTGTTAGGGGATTATCTAGTTTGGTATTTGGTTTGATTTTAGGTTTGATAATGGCAAAGGTTCTTAGCGATATAATCGCATTGCTTCCTTTAGAGCCTGGCGAGATATATACCACTCGCGTAGTCTTGACTGTATTTTTCTGCTACATAGGATCAGTTATGGCGCTTCGCGGCAGAGATGAGTTTAATATCATCATACCCTATGTAAAATTTAAAAGACAGGACCAAAGAGAAGACAGGATTCTTTTGGATACCAGCGCCATAATCGACGGAAGAATAGTCGATATCTATAAAGCTAAGTTCCTTGAATCTCGATTAATCGTTCCGCGTTTTGTTTTGGCCGAATTGCAACAGGTTGCCGATTCTTCAGACCCTATCAAAAGGCAGCGCGGTAGGCGTGGCTTGGAGATGTTGCAGACGCTTCAGAAGGAATCCGGCATCGACTTAAAAATACACGAAGAGGATATATCTAGTAAACCAGGAGATACAGATACGAAGTTGGTTAATCTTGCTAAAGTTCTGGAAGCGAAAGTCGCAACCACCGATTTTAACCTTAATCGCGTGGCTGGGCTTCAAGGTGTTACGGTTTTAAATGTTAATGAGTTAGCTAACGCCTTAAAGCCGATTGTATTTCCTGGCGAAAGCATGCAGGTAAGGCTAATCAAAGAAGGCAAAGAACACAATCAGGGTATAGGATACCTAGATGATGGTACGATGATTGTAGTTGAAGATGCCAAAAGATTAGTCGGCCAGATGGTTAAGGTAAATGTCACTTCAGTTTTGCAGACCCAGGCCGGAAGAATGATCTTTACGAAATTAGAAAATAAATGAAAATAGTTGCTGTAGTTCCCTCTGCGGGCAGGGGAATCAGGCTTAAAAGCAGGATCCCGAAGCCCCTAGTATTGTTAGATAGTCATCCGATTCTGATTCATACGCTTAAGAATTTATCTAGCAGCAAGTTCATTGATAATATAGTTTTGGTCGTAGATAAGAGTTATTTAGATAAATTCAAATCCGCGGTAAAAGATTACAATTTAAAGAAGATAAAGAAAATAATCCCGGGCGGGCGGCAAAGGTTTGATTCTGTGTTAAATGGCCTTTTAGCTTGCGATAGCGATGCAGATTTGATACTTATCCACGACGGAGTCCGTCCTTTTATCACGCAGAGGATTATTAAAGATGCGATTGATGCCGCAAGGAAAAAGGGCGCATCAGTAGTAGCGGTACCGGTGAAGTCAACGATAAAAGAGGCAAAAGCATCAAAGCTTCTAGTTAAAAGGACCTTAGATAGAAATATCCTATGGGAGATACAGACTCCCCAGGTTTTTAAAAGGGATATAATATTAAACGCCTATAAAAGGAATAAAAACAGCTTTGTTTTTGATGATGCTTGTTTGGTTGAAAAACTTGGTAAAGATGTGAAAATTGTCCAAGGAAATTACGAGAATATCAAGATTACTACTCCGGAAGATTTATTATTTGCAAAAGTTTTATTAAAAAAGAAGGTTTAGTTTATGCAGTATAAAGTTGGGATTGGTTACGATATACATCGCCTGGTTGGAGAGAGAAAATTGATGCTTGGCGGCATTGAAATACCTTACCTGAAAGGGCTCCTGGGTCATTCCGACGGTGATTCAGTTTTGCATGCGATTTGTGATGCGATGTTGGGGGCTATGGCTAAAGGCGATATCGGAGAACATTTTCCTGTCGCTGATCCTAAATACGACAATATCTCAAGCATAGAGTTATTAAAGAAGGTCGATGAGATAGTAAAACAAAGTAACTATTCAATTGAGAATATCGATATTTCAATTATTGCCGAAGAGCCCATGCTTGGCCCTTTTAAAAAACAAATGGCAAGAAAGATCGCCGAAACGCTAAAAATTGATGAAGAAAAAATAAACATTAAAGCCACAACCAATGAAGGGTTGGATGATATCGGAAAGGGTTTAGCAATAGCCGCTTACGCTGTAGTTCTATTGAGTAAGGCATAATTTTCTAAGAGAGGTGAATTTTATGATTATTTTATTGTCAATTATTCTAATCATTGCGTTTTATGCTTTGATTGTGTCGATAGTTTTTCGAAGCGAAATAAAATCGGCCCTGGAGAGGGATCCGGCTGCTAAGTCTTCATTTGAGATAGTGCTGCTTTATTCCGGTTTTCATGCTTTGGTTTTTTATAGGGTTTCCCATGCGCTTTGGCTTGTTAAGATCCCTATTTTGCCGCGGCTTATTTCGCAAGTTGGAAAATTCTTAACCGGGATAGAAATCCATCCAGGAGCAAAAATCGGTAAAGGCCTTTTTATTGACCACGGGCTAGGCGTAGTCATCGGAGAAACATCAATTCTGGGTGACAATATAACCTTATACCAGGGAGTAACGCTTGGCGGAACAGGAAAAGAAAAGGGAAAACGCCATCCGACGATAGGCAATAATGTTGTCGTGGGAGCGGGCGCAAAGATTTTAGGCAATATTGAAATCGGCGACAATTCTTATGTAGGCGCAAACGCCGTAGTCATCAAGGACGTGCCACCGAATTCTACGGTTGTGGGTGTGCCGGGCAGGATTACCAAGCAGGACGGCAAGAAGATGGATGTTGATCTAGACCATATCCATATTCTTGACCCGATTATGCAACAGATCGATGATTTGCAGAAACAGATTGATGAATTAAAGAAATAACATCAAGTAATTCTTTAATATACATTTCCGTATGCCAGTCCAAATATATAATACTTTAACCAAGAAAAAAGAAGACCTGCCCGAAGGTAATATCAATATGTATACCTGCGGTGTGACGGTTTATGATGTCTGCCATATAGGACACGCCCGAAGCCTTTATATATTTGATGTAATCAGAAGATATTTAGAGTATAGGGGAAGAAAAGTAGATTTTGTGCGTAATATTACAGACATCGACGACAAAATAATCAATAAAGCCAGGGAATTAGGTAAGACTGCCCAACAAGTCGCAGAAGATAACATCGCAAGTTACAGAGAGGATTTAAAGAGCTTAGGCATAGAAGGAATTGAGCATGAGCCGCGGGCAACAGAGAATATTCCCGAAATGATCCGCCACATCCAGGGTCTTATTGAAAAAGGCTTCGCCTATGAAGTTAGTGGAGATGTCTATTTTAGCGTGAGGAAATTCCCCGACTATGGAAAGCTTTCGGGTCAAAGTATAGAGCAAATGCAAGAGGCTGTAAGAATTGAAAAAGACGCTAAAAAGAAAGATCCTCTTGATTTTGCTTTGTGGAAAAAATCAAAAGAGGATGAACCTTTTTGGGAAAGCCCCTGGGGAAAAGGCCGTCCAGGATGGCATATTGAGTGTTCTGTGATGAGTTCAAAATTCTTAAAGACAGAGACTTTAGATATCCACGGCGGAGGCCGCGATTTAATCTTTCCTCATCACGAAAATGAGATTGCGCAAAGCGAGGCATTAACCGGAAAGCCTTTCGCTAAAATCTGGATTCACCACGGGCTCCTTACCATAAACGGCCAGAAAATGGCAAAGTCGTTAGGGAATTTTGTGACTATTTCAGATTTTAAATCGAAATATAACGATATGGATTTATTAAAATTGTTTTTTCTTTCTGCTCAATATTCACAACCAATAGATTACAATGAAAAGTCGATAAAAGAGGCAAGAGAACAACAGGAGAGAATTTTTAGTTTATTGCTAAGAATTCAGAAAAGTCTTTCTAATGCTAAAATACGTTTTTCTTCTAGTAATATCCCAGAAATAGAAGATATAAAAAATAAATTTATGGAAGCTATGGATGATGACTTTAATTATCGAACTGGGATGGCGCAATTATTTAATTTAGTAAATATTGCAAATAAAAATATTAATGATTTAAATTTTGTTGTTAAATCCTACAATTTACTATTAGATTTAGCAGATTTATTAGGTTTGGAACTAAGGACAAAAACAACAAAATGGATTTTTACTCTCCCTCCAGAGATTGAATCATTGAAACAAAAACGAATCGAAGCAAAAAAACTTAAAGATTTCTCAGGGGCAGATAAGATAAGAAAAGAGATAGAAAGACTAGGATACAGCGTAGGAGATAATAAGGATGGCACGACCGAAGTATGGAAGAAATTATGAAGGGGAAGTTTATCACATTCGAAGGTTCGGAAGGCTCGGGGAAAAGCACGCATGCTAAATTACTTAAGGCTTATTTAAGAAAAAAGGGTTTTGCCGTCGAGCTTATCAGGGAACCGGGTGGCACTAAAATCAGCGAGAAAATAAGGCAGGTTATTCTCGATCCAAAGTATAATTCAATGACCGATATCTGCGAGACCTTGCTTTATATGGCGGCAAGAGTCCAGATTGTAAAAGAGGTCATAAAACCAGCTTTGAAAAAGGGAAAGATTGTTATCTGCGACCGTTTTTTGGATTCTACGATTGTCTATCAGGGTTATGGAGGCGGAATAAATTTAGATTTGATTAAAAAACTAGGCAAGCTCGCGACTTTAGGAATAAAGCCGGATTTGACATTCTTACTTGATATCGAAACCCGGGAAGGCTTAAGGCGAGCCGGAAAGATTAAAGATCGTATTGAATTAAAGTCACTAGATTATCACAGGCGCGTAAGAAAAGGTTATTTGACGCTATCTAAAAAAGAACCTTCGCGCATAAAGATTGTTTCCGTAGAAAAAAATAATAAGCAAGAAAATCAGGAGATTATCCGCAAATACGCGGATAGATTGCTATGTCGTTAAAGAATATAATCGGCCAGGATAAAGTAATCAATTTTCTAATCGCTTCTATAAATAATGATATGTTCGCCAGCTCATATTTATTCATTGGCCCTGACGGCGTCGGTAAAACTTTGGTTGCTAAAGAATTCGCTAAATTGTTGAACTGCGAGACGGCTAGCTTAGATGCATGCGATATCTGCAATTCCTGCATGAAAATAAACAAAAATATCCATCCCGATGTCCACGTGGTTGAGAAAGACGGATCGGACATAAAGATCGATAACATACGCCAGCTGGAAAGAGATATTCATCTGAAGCCTTTTGAAGCGAGAAAGAAAGTCTTTATCGTTAAAGACGCCCATTTTATGAATGCCGAGGCTGCCAACGCCTTATTAAAGACCTTAGAAGAGCCGCCTAAAGATAGTATTATCATATTGACAACAAGTTATCCGCACAGGATTTTCTCAACCATAGCTTCCCGCTGCCGAAAGGTATACTTCTCAAGTATCGATATAGAGAAGTTGAGTTCCATTTTAGAAAACGACTTTCATTTAGGCAAGGCCGATAGCCATTACTTGTCTTATTTTACTGAAGGCAGATTAGGCAAGGCTGTGGCGCTTAAAGAAAAAGAAATCTTAGGCGAAAAGAATATGATAATTGATGATTTTATCAATTCAGAGAACCTAAGGCAGAATTTCTTTGATTTAGACGCCAAGAATAAAGATGATATAAGATATAATCTGGATATCTTGATGACTTGGTTTAGGGATATCATGCTTCTTAAATGCGGAATAGATACCGCAAGTTTGGTAAATAGTGACAGAAGAAAAGAATTGCTGGATTTAAAGAATGAATACAAAATGGAAGATCTATTAAAGATAATGCATCGTATCTTGGATACCTATACGATGTTAGACTATAACATAAATCCAAAGTTTTCTTTGGAGTTCTTGAGGACGAAGACATGGGAAAAGCACAGGTAAGATTAAGAGAATCAGGCTCGGTTTTTTATTACGAAACAGGGGAATTGAATCCTAAGCCAGATGAATATGTGATTGTGGAGGCGGAGCGGGGCTTGGATTACGGTCAGGTTGTCTCGGACGCGGAAGTCGTCGCCGAAGCATCAAAAGAGGAGACCGTAAGGAAGATTGTCCGCATTGCCAACCAGAATGATTTAAAGCAGATAGAAGATAACAAGAATAAAATAAAAGAAGTCATTCATACTTGTTCAAAGAAGATAGAAGAGCACAAGCTTGATATGAAATTAGTTGAAGCCGAATATTCTTTCGACAAAAGTAAAATTATTTTCTATTTTACGGCCCAGGGGAGGATTGATTTCAGGGAATTAGTAAAAGACTTAGCGAAGATCTTCAAGGCCAGGATAGAATTAAGACAAATCGGCGTGCGTGATGAAGCCAAGTTCTTCGGCGGGTTCGGTAGCTGTGGCAGGGAGCTTTGTTGCAAAAAATATTTAAAGATTTTTGAGCCGGTAACTATCAAGATGGCAAAACAACAGGGCCTGCCTTTAAATCCTCCGAAATTATCCGGCGTATGCGGCAGGCTGATGTGTTGTTTGTCTTATGAATATAAGACTTATAAAGACTTGGCTAAGGATCTCCCCAAAGAGGGAGATAAGATAAATACCCCCGAAGGCAAAGGCAAGGTAGTAAGCGTCGATATATTGAAGCGCTCAGTAACCGTTGAAGTCGGCACAGAAGGAAAACAAATCTCAATATCTTATAAATAAGTTATTATGAAAACAAAGTTTTACATAACCACACCGCTTTATTACGTTAATGCCGCGCCGCATATAGGACATTCCTATACCTGCATTGCTGCGGATTGTCTGGCAAGATACTATCGCAATTTGGGCCTAAAGGTTAATTTCTTGACCGGGACAGATGAACATGGCCAGAAAATTCAGCGCGCCGCCGAGGCCCAAGGCCTGGAGCCAAAAGTTTTTTCCGATAAGGCAGTTTCGGTTTTTAAGAAACTTTGGGAAACATTAGATATTTCTTACGATGATTTTATTCGTACTACCGAAAGCCGTCACGAAAAGATAGTTCAGAAAGTATTGGAGATTCTATATAAAAAAGGAGAGCTTTACGAACACATCTACCAAGGTTGGTATTGCACGCCTTGCGAGACATTTTGGAGCGAGTCGCAGATACAAGCTGGAAACTGTCCCGACTGTAAAAGGCCGGTAGAAAAAATTGAGGAAAAGAATTACTTTTTTAAATTGTCCAAGTATCAAGATTGGCTACTAGACCATATTAGAAGCCACCAAGATTTCATCAAGCCCGCAAGCCGCAGGGAAGAAGTCTTAAAATTTTTAGAATTAAATAAATTATCCGATCTATGCATTTCCCGCCCCAAAGAACGCTTAAGCTGGGGCATACCATTGCCGTTTAGCCCGGATCATGTAACCTATGTCTGGTTTGACGCGCTCATAAATTACATCAGCGCCGCAGGAACTTTTGATAAAGATGATAAATACCAGTCAGAGTGGTGGCCGGCGGACCTGCATTTGATCGGCAAGGATATCTTACGCCAACACGCTGTCTATTGGCCGATAATGCTCAAAGCACTTGATATCGAGCCACCAAAAACCATTTTTGCCCACGGCTGGTGGATGATTAACGCAGATAAGATGTCTAAATCCCGCGGCAATGTAGTATCCCCAATTGAGATGGCGGAAAAGTTCGGCGTTGATGTTTACAGATATTTTTTGCTTAGAGATGTTCCTTTTGGTTCAGACGGAAATTTTTCTGAAGAGGCAATAGTAAAAAGATTCAATGGCGATCTCGCAAATGACTTAGGGAATCTCTTGTATAGGACTTTGACGATGATAGAGAAATATTTCCAAGGAGAGATTCCGGACGCGTCAATAAATCTTAAGAATAAACGGGCAGTTGAAATAGAGGCTAAGATTAAGGCGCTTGATTCAGGCATAAAAGTTAACATGGGTGAAAATGATTATAATTTTAGCTTGGCATTAGAGCCTGCGTGGGAGTTGATTAATCTAGCCAATAAATACGTTGAAGACACCAAGCCATGGAATTTGGCAAAAGAAAATAAAACTGATGAGCTAAAAGAATTTATCCTGGTTCTTGTCAATGTTATCAGGAAGACAAGCGATGCCATTTATCCTTTTATGCCTCAAACAGCCGAATCGATCAAGCAGCAGATCGGCAAGAATAAGATTTCTAAAGGCAAACCATTATTCCCTAGAATAGAATAATCCTTTCTTATGCGTTCTCAAGTTTCAATAGTAAAATGCAAGAGTTACGAGCGTCGAGAAATCGAGGACGCTGTAAGGAAGTCTGTAGATTTAATCGGCACAATATCAGGCTTTGTAAAACCGACAGATAAGGTCTTGATAAAGCCGAATTTATTATCTGCCAGCACTCCTGATTCCGGTATTGATACTCATCCCGAATTTGTAAGAGCCGTTATAAAATTAGTAAAGGAGGCTGGCGCCAGCGTTATTCTAGGCGATAGCCCCAGCGTCTGGGGAGAAATCGCAGAAGTCGATAATGTCTATGATAAATCCGGAATGAGGCAGCTGGCGGAAGAAGAGAAAGTCGAATTAGTTAAATTCAGGCAGATTAAAATAAAATCAGGATATCCTGTTGCTAGCATTGTCGATGAATGCGATTGCATAATTTCTCTTCCCAAGTTTAAGACTCACGATTTGATGACTATGACCGGCGCAATAAAGAATCTTTTTGGTTTTATACCCGGACTTTATAAGGTTGAGCTACATAAAAAGGCACTGGCTTCTTGGGATATGGCGAAAGTTTTAGCCGACATATATTCAATAGTTAAACCAAGACTTTCAATTGTCGATGGAATTGTGGCGATGGAAGGTGATGGTCCGGCAAGCGGAGGGATTTTACGCAATCTCGGATTGATTTTGGCCGGTTCTGATGCTGTTGCCATAGATAGTGTTATGGCGACAATCATGGGTTTACGGCCTAAAGATATCCTAAGCACTAAAGAAGCATCCCAAAGAGGGTTAGGAAACGCTGATTTTAAAGATATAGATATATTTGGCGAAGATATCAGAAATGTCATTGTGCCTGATTATAAATTACCACAAACATCTATTGTCAATAGATTGCCGCGTCCATTTCTTAATGTTGGCAAGAGCCTGTTGCATTTCAGGCCCAGCATGAATAAAGCTAAGTGCACAGTCTGCGGTTTGTGTGTGAAGGCCTGCCCGGTTTCGGCTATAAGTATTGAAAAGAAACAAACCAAGATTGATAACAAA
Source organism: Candidatus Omnitrophota bacterium (assembly GCA_016867135.1). Taxonomy (GTDB): domain Bacteria; phylum Omnitrophota; class Gorgyraeia; order VGKH01; family VGKH01; genus VGKH01. Next base: position 2,750 of record VGKH01000015.1, on the reverse strand, counting down.
AAATGTGTTTTGTGCTTATGTTGCAAAGAAGTTTGTCCGCAGGGTGCGATTTCTGTTAAAAAGAGTTTAGTAGCGAAAATAGCGGGGTTATAAATATGCCTATACCGACAATAGAATTCAAGAATAACAGCGTCAAGATTATTGATCAGACCAGATTACCTGTGAGTTATAAGATTATTTCTTGTAAAAACATTAAGCAACTCTGGGAGGCCATCAGGACAATGCAGGTTAGAGGCGCCCCTGCTTTAGGAGTTGCTGCGGCTTTCGGTGTATACCTGGGGATAAAGGATTTCAGAGGAAATAATAATCAGTTTCTTAAGAAACTTAAAAGCGTAATCCGGTATTTAGGTTCTTCTCGTCCTACAGCAGTGAATCTATTTTGGTCTTTGGAAAGAATGAATAAGCTTGCGCGGAAAAACAGAAATAAACCAGTAGCGCAAATTAAAATGATGATATTGAAAGAGGCAAAAAAAATATTTCAGGAAGACAGGTTTGTATCGCGTAAGATGGGTGATTTTGGTCAAGGATTGATAAAAAACAATGACAGGATTCTGACTATCTGTAATGCCGGGGCTTTGGCAACGGCAGATTACGGTACAGCCTTGGCTTTGATCTATAAAGCTAAAGAAAAAGGAAAGAATATAAAGGTTTTTGCCTGCGAGACAAGGCCGCTATTGCAGGGAGCTCGGCTCACCACCTGGGAATTAAAAAAGCATAAGATAGATACTACTTTGATTTGCGATAATATGGCGGCAAGCCTGATGAGCCAGAAGAAAATTGATAAAGTAATAACCGGAGCCGACCGCATTGCTTCAAACGGAGACTCAGCCAATAAAATTGGGACATATAATCTAGCGGTCCTTGCAAAATATCATCATATCCCATTTTATATCGTCGCCCCTTCTTCAAGTTTTGATTTAAAATTAAAAACAGGCAAAGGTATTCCTATTGAACAAAGAAGTAAAGAAGAAGTAACGGTGATAAATAATAAGCGTATAGCTGCCAAGAATGTAAAGGTTTACAATCCTGCTTTTGATGTTACTCCTCATCAGCTGATAACTGCTATCGTCACCGAAAAAGGAATAATTAGACCGCCATTTATTAAAAATATCAAAAGATTACTAAAAAATGCATAAGAGATTAACATTATCGCAAATAGGTGAGTTCGGTTTCATCAAATCTGTTAGAAAATTAGTAACAACAGATAGCTCTGTTGTAAGAGGCATAGGAGATGATGCCGCAGTCATAAGATTAAATCAAAATATGTATCTATTATTGACTGCCGATATGTTGATAGAGGGTGTTCATTTTAGGCGCAATATGAACCCTTTTGATATCGGCCATAAGGCCTTGGCTTGCAGCATCAGCGATATCGCTGCTATGGGCGGCGAGCCTAAGTATGCGGTTATATCCGTAGGTTTTCCGGCGAACCTCTGCGTATCTTATGCAAAGAATTTGTATAAAGGGATTATCGATACCGCGAAAAAATTCAAGATAAGTCTCGTCGGAGGAGATACGAATCGCTCTAAAAATATCATAATTGATATTGCGTTGGTAGGAGAAGTTGAGAAAAAGAGCTTGGTTTTAAGAAGTAAGGCAAAGCCAAATGATATCATATTTGTTACAGGCTTTCTGGGGAATTCTTTTAAAACAGGCAAGCACCTTAAATTTACACCAAGACTCAATGAGGCAAGGTTTTTAGTTAGGAATTACCGGGTAAATTCCATGATTGATATTTCTGATGGCCTGGTGCAAGATTTAGGCCATATCTTAGAAGAGAGTAGCGCCGGAGCCGTTATTTTTGAAAAGGCTATTCCCAGAGATAAAATTACGGATTTGAAGAACGCTCTTTACGAAGGCGAAGATTTTGAATTGCTGTTTACGGTATCAAAAAAAGAAGCCCAAAAACTTCTTAAAGACGCTCTTGGCAAAAAAATCAGATTTCCTATTAAGCCGATAGGTTTAATAACCGATAAGAAGGAAGGTTTTACAATCGTATGTGAATCTGGCAGAGAAAATAAAGTAACTGTTAAAGGGTTCAGGCATTTTTAATGCAAATTATAACCAGAAATCCAAATCAGACGATAAAATTAGGAATGGCGATTTCCGGATTGCTCCAAAAAGGAGATATCTTAGCGCTGTTCGGTAATTTGGGTTCCGGCAAAACAACCTTAGTAAAAGGTATAGCTAAGGGTTTAAGGGTAAAAAGCCGCATCGTCAATAGTCCTTCATTTGTTTTACTGAAAGAATATGGCGGGAGATTGCCTCTGTATCATTTTGATTTTTATCGTATCGAAAAACCAGAAGAGACCTACGGAATAGGCCTGGAGGAATTCTTATTTGGTAAAGGAGTATGCGTCATTGAATGGGCAGATAGGATAAGAAGGCTTCTGCCTAAACAATATCTGCGCTTAAATCTTAAATTCTTAGATAAAGACAGAAGAAAAATTAGCATGAATGGTTTTGGTAGGCGCTATAAAGAGTTAGTAAAAAAATATGAGAATACTAGGATTTGACACCTCAAGTGGCAGTTTTTCTATAGCTATCTTGGATAACGACAAGATAACAGAAGAGAGCTTTAATTGCGAAAAGAAATTATCGTCTTTAATCATATCTTCTATTGAGAGAATCCTAAAAAGGAAGAAAGTTTCTTTGGAATCGATAGACGCATTTGCCGTTGGGTTGGGCCCTGGGTCATTTACGGGTTTGAGGGTTGGAATCTCGACGGTAAAAGGCTTGGCAATGGCCTA
>VGKH01000014.1 GCA_016867135.1 Candidatus Omnitrophota bacterium | reverse complement strand
CATCAATCCTCCCAGGGATTCAATTATCGAAACCGCTGATTCGCTTAATCTTTTCAAAGCCACTTCCTTGCCAAAAGCCAGAACTAAATGGATAAAAGAAAGGGCAATAATGACGCCGCCGGCAAAACCTCCCCCGGGAGTAAGATGCCCGTGCAAAACGATATAAACCCCAAATAGAAAAATCAGGCTTACCGTTATCTTGGTAATACGCTTCACTATCAAAGACATCCCGGCTTCTCTCATGATTTCTTACCCGTTTTTCTTAATACCGCTAAAACCCCGATAACCGAAGCGAATAAAATAGTCACCTCTCCCAGAGTATCGTAACCGCGGAAATCCAGGATTATCGCGGAGACCATATTGGTAGCTCCGGTCTTCTTAACCCCTTCGGCCAAATACTGAGAACCCATTTTCATAATTGGGCTACCGAACGGCGGGAGCTGCCTTATCGCCTGGTAGCTAAACCACAGGAATACCGCCACAAAAATAACGGCAAAGATAAAATACCCCAGATGGGTTTTGATTTTTTTATAGTGCGTACCGACGGAGACGGTAGCCCTAATAAGGATAATCAATGATAACATCTCTACTACCAGCTGGGTGATAGCTAAATCCGGGGCGCGCAATAAAAGAAACTCCAGGGTAAGCCCAATACCCACCGCGCCTAGGGCGATAATGCTGGACAATAAATCCTCTATCTCCATGGCTACTACTGCCGCGAAGATCATCAATATTAATATTACGTGTAATTCTATCATATCAGCGCGCCATTAATATAAAAAACATCGCCACCAGCCCGATTAAACTCCAAGCCAGGTATTGATCCAGGTTCCCGGTATGCAGTTTCCGAAAAATCCAACTTAAACCCAAAACACTCAAACCCACCAAACGAGTCAAGAAATCTATCATCCGGTCGATTAAAATAAAGAAGATATAAGAAAACGCCTTCAGTGTGCCGGTTAAGATGCGATATAAATCCAGCCCTTCTAACTTCAAGAAACGGTAAATCGGGTTTACCAGCGAAACCTCTTCAATGGACCGGTAAAACTCAGTGGCCGGAAAGGTCGGGACGTATTTTAGGTCTCCTCCGCCGATAAAAGCAGCGTCTATACGCAGATTTTTATTATTTCTGGAAGAGACCCAAATGATAATCCCGATTACTAAAGAAACGCTGATAAGGCCGAAGGTCAAAAGACCGTTCCAGCTGCCTATGAAAATAATCTCTCCGGTAAACCAGGGCGAGATGAATTTCTTTAAGAATAAGTTAGGCAATACCCCTAAAATAATACACAGTGCGGCTAAAATCACTGACGGCATAAGCATGCTTGGTGGCGCCTCGGTATAACTTTTTTTATCGGAGCTGCTATCCTGGCCCAGGAATATCGCATGCAGGAATTTCACAAAACTGGCCAGGGTAAGCGCGGAGCCGAACATCGCCGCAATTAAAGCAAAGATATATACCGCCCGCATCAATAAGCCGGTGCTGCCGAATAAACCGATAAGGGCGCCCTGATACAACATCCATTTCGAGGCAAAGCCGTTAAGCGGCGGCACCCCGGAGATAGACAAAGAGAAAACCGCGGCGCAAATAAAGGTCACCGGCATATAGGCCGCCATACCACCTAATTTTTCCAGCTCAAAGGTTTTCTTTTTTTGGCCTACCGAACCGCTGGTTAAAAATAATCCGGTTTTATATATGGTATTATTCAGCATGTGGAATATCCCGCCGGCTACGCCAACAGGAACGCCGGTGCCCAAACCTAAAACCATGTAGCCAACCTGGCTGATGGCATGATAAGACAAAAGCTTTCTTAAGTCGTGCTGCATAAGCGCCATCATTACCGCAAACATTATAGTCAGGGCGCCGGTTATCAACAAGATTGCCTGGGCTAAATTATTTATTAAAAAGAAATCCGAACACATCCTGGCCAAAAGATATATGCCTAACAATTTATCCAATGACGCTGGCAAAATCGCCATTACGGGGATGGGCGCGCTTTCTGCGGCAGTGGGTATCCAGGTATGAAACGGCCCGCAGCCTGCCTTGGCCAAACTTCCGCAAAACATCAATACAAAAGAAAACCAAACCAGAGGATTGTTCAAAACTACCCTAGAGCCAATTGCCATACTGGTACTACCGGTTCCGGCGATATATAAGCATATACCCAGCAACAACGAAAAATCCGCTGCACCCAAAATAGACAACGCCTTTTTAGCGCTGTAGCCGGAACCTAAATTCAACAGCGCATACAATAAAACCAGCGTGGCGCCCCAGGAAAATATAAAAAGGATGAAATCAGCGGAGAATACGGCCAGGTTAGAAAAAGCCAGCAACCATAATATATAGGAATAGTAAGCCTGGGTTTCTTTAAGGTAATCCCGGGAATAAAGGCAGGTTAAAAGCCCGAAGAAACTGATAAATACCAGCATTAATTTGGAAAATCCGTTTAAACTCAAAACCAGATTATAATCGGCAATCAGGTGAACCGTCAAATCTGCCGGAGGCCTGATGAACACCGCAATCGAATTTAAAAAGGCGACGAGAAAAACCGCCAGGGCCAGGTTTTTCTTAACCCCCTCGCTTTTGGATAAAAGCAAGAGAAAGCCAGCCAAAATCGGTAAGGTTATAAGGAAGAATATCCCCATCATAATTTATTTTATAATTGCCGAGACCAAATTAAACGGCAATCTAATCGCCAAACCTAAAATCAACGATAAGCCCCCTAAGATTAAAACCACCGCTACCATCAAGGATTTTTTATCTTCCGCAGCGGCGATCTTTACTTCTCCCAGAAATACCTTCTCAAACAGGCGGAAGAGATAGAAAAGAGTAAACAATGCCCCTGCTACCGCCAATGCGCCTGCCATTAGATAACCGGCTTTTAGAGAAAGCAACACCAGCATAAACTTTGGCCAAAAACCTAAGAAAGGCGGGATCCCGATAATAGAAAAGGCGCATAAAAGATAGGCTGCCGCGGTATAAGGCATGGTTTTTAATAACCCGCCCAATTGCGCAATATCCTTGGTCCCGGTTTTATGCTCTATGATTCCGGCGCACAAGAAAAGCCCGGCCTTAGCTAAACTGTGAGCCAAGATATACACCAATGCGATCTTAAATGACAGTTCGGTATTTAAGGCTAAGGCTAATAAAATATATCCTAACTGGCTAATGGTGGAATATGCCAAAATCCTCTTCATATTATTTTCCACCAATGCCGAACCGGCAGCTACGATGATAGTAACAACACTGATAATGACAGTGGTATTTAGAAATAACGGCGAAACTGAAAATATAGTAATAAACAACTTGGCAAATACGAAAACTCCTATTTTTACCAAAACCGCGGCGTGTAAAAGCGCTGTTACCGGCGTAGGCGCTACTCCGGCATCGGGAAGCCAGGTCTGAAGCGGCAATTGCGCGGATTTAGATACTATGCCTGCTAATAATAAAAAGGCGAAAATATTCGGGATAGGCGTACCAACCAGGCGATTCATCTCCAGCGTTCCATAAGTAAGATAAATTAAAATAATACCCACCAGCATAATAGAGGCGCCAAAGAATGTAATTAAAAAAGCCTTGTCCGCTGCCTTGATGTCTTTTTCCTGCCGGTAAAACCCAATCAACCGCCAGGAGCAAACCGAGGTAATCTCCCAGAATACAAACATCAAAAGCAGGTTAGCTGAAAACACCAAGCCCATCATACTGCCTACGAATAATAACATCCAGAAATAGAACTGCCCCCGTTCCTCGTATTCGTGCATGTACTCTTTGGAATAAAGACAGATAAGAAAAGCTACTAGGGAAGAAACCGAGGCCATAAATACGCTTAGCCCGTCGGCAACGAAAGAAAAATTAAACCAGTTGGTAAGGTTGCTGCTGATTAAAACTCCCATGGTTTTAAGCACTAACGGAAAGGTAAGTACGCTGGCTAAAAAAGCTACTCCCAAGCTAACAGAAGAAAGCGTCTCCCGGTACCTTTTGGGTACAACGAGCACCGCAAAGGCACCTAAAAAGGGAAACAATATAGTTATGAATAAATATTCCATTAGTGTAGTTTTATAAGCTGGCGCGAGATTTTTTTGATATGATGATACGCTGCCGCATTAAAATCCAGCATGTTTAGAAACATATTTCCGGAACGAACATCACAGATCCCTTCGATCAATCTCAGGGTATGTTTTTTGCGGTATTTGTCTACCAATTTGTCGATTTCGAATTCCTTTTTCAGCACCCCTTTAGCAAAACAGGCCTCATTTTTTTCCAAAGAATGCACCACTTCTTCCAGGGCATTTTCCGTAATCTGGTACAATTCTTTATACTCGGCTAAGGCCTCTTCGCTAAAAAGCAGATTCTCGGCAATCTTTATCTCGATTCTCTCTAAAAGATCCTTGCAGTAATCGCCGATTAATTCCAGATCCCCGACCACCGCGGCATAGATGGCGGCATTGTCTTTCTCTACCTTTTTAGAAGCGGCCTTGCTAAATTCTATCAAATCAGCGGTAATCTCCTTTTCCAGGTCGTTAATCCGGTTTTCCTTTTCCATTATTGAGGAGGCGCGGTCGCTGCCATGTTCCATAAAGGCCAAAAAGGTCTCCTGCCACATCTTTAAAATCAGCCGGGACATCTCAACTATTTTTGATTTTATGTTTTTAAAATCATTCATTGCCTTGCCTCGCCTCTTGCATCTTTTTGGTCTTTTCCTGGGATAATTTTATCAGATCCCAACCATCCATGATTTTTTTATCTTTTGACCTGTCGATTACCGCGGTCCTTTCCGTGCAGCAATAGCAAGGATCAACCGCTGCCAAGGTAATCGCCGCATCCGATATCGTACCGCCGACTGCAGAAACCTTATTTGAGGCAACATTCATGTAACTCGGCGCTCGGATTTTATGCCTTATGGGCCTGTTGGTGCCGTCGCTTTTGACATAATGGAAGCATTCGCCGCGCGGCGCTTCAATATGGCCAATCCCCTCGCCTTCAGGTATATCTTTCAAATTTGCATCGATCGAACCCTTAGGCATCTTATCCAAGCACTGTCGAATAATCTTAACACTCTCAAGCATCTCCAAAACCCTGACGATAAGCTTGGAAAAAACATCGCCGTCTTCCTGAGTAATTACGTTCCAATCAACGCGATCATACGCTCCATAAGGATGGTCTTTTCTTATATCAGCCTTTATTCCGGACGCCCTTGCTGTCGGCCCCACCACGCTATAAGCAATTGCCTGATGCTTAGTAAGCACGCCTACGCCTTTAGTCCTGGCCTGGATAACCGGATCATCCATTACCGCGCCTTTAAACATATCAAGAACCGGCACTAAATCGTCGACACATTTTTTAATTTTTGGAATGTCTTGATCTTTAATATCCCGTCTTACTCCTCCGGGCTTCATCATCGCATAATGATTTCTGTTTCCCGATATCAATTCAAAAATATCCAAAACCGGCTCGCGGTATTTCCACGACCACATCCAAACCGTATTATAACCGATAAAATGCCCTGCCAAACCAAGCCACAGAAGATGACTATGAATTCTTTCAAGCTCAGCAATGATTGTCCTGATATAAAGCGCCCTCTCGGGGACTTCAACCTTAGTCAAATCATCCATAGCGTTAACATAGGCGAAAGGATGGCTCGTCGAACAGATTCCGCAGATACGCTCCACCAAAAATGCCACCTGGTCAAAATGTTTTGTCTCAGAAAGCTGCTCAATACCCCTATGCATATATCCGATTACGATATCAATATCGACTACCTTTTCCCCCTCGACGTAAAGCCGGAAAAATTCTGGTTCTTCCTGAAGAGGATGGTAAGGCCCTATAGGAATAAATACTTTATGGCTCATTTATGTTTTCCTTCTTTATTATGATCGTGGTCTTGATCGTGCCTAAGCGGAAAATCTTCTTTTGGCCAATCGTCAATTAAAAGCAGGTGGCGAAGATCGGGATGGCCGATAAAATTAACTCCCAATAATTCCCATATCTCTCGCTCTATCCATTCTGCCGCCTTCATGAATTTGGCGATAGAATCAATCTCGGGCTTCTTCTTATCCTCGATTAAAACTCGAATATTAATCAATTTACCCTCTTTATCGTCGGCAAAATGATAAATTATCTCTATGCCTTTGGGCGTATCGACACCTGTGGCAGTCGCAAAGCGCAATCCCATTTCTTTAAATAATAATTTGGCGACTTCCACAATATCTTTTTTATCGATATCGAAATAGATTCTTTTCTCGGAATGCTCTTTAGTATTTAATGCTTTCTTGCCTAATCTTTTCTTAATTTCTTTTAGATTATCCATTTTCAATGAGCGCACAATTTACGGAAGCGTAGCTGACGTAAATTGTATGCGCGAATTGAACCCAGCACTAATTTTACAATTGAAATGATCTTCTAAGTCTGTTTTTAAGGTGGGTTCTTGCTTGTCCATAATGCTTTAGTTTTCTTTCTCTTTCCCTAGCATCTAATTCTGACGCATAACCCTCACAAGCGATGAATTTCCATTTCTTATCTATATCGTGTTCTTTTAAGCGCCTCTCTAAGTTATCAGTATAACCATAATAAGGTTCTCCATCTATTTTATTTTTTAAAATATATATCCAAAATATGTTCATAAAATTAGTGCTGGGTCAAATTCAGCCCCAAACTTACGTTCGTTTCTCTCCGTAAGTTTGGGCTTCATTTGACTTTCAACGAATTTAGTAATTTAACTATCCCCGCAATCATCGCCTCCGGCTTTGGCGGACATCCTGGAACGTATGCATCAACAGGAATAATTTCATCGACCCTACCTACAACGTTATAAGAGCCCCTGAATGTACAGCCGCCGAGAGCGCAAGAGCCAATTGCCACGACAAAACAAGGCTTGGGTACTTGGGCATAGAGCTCTTTTAACTTTGGTCCAGTTTTATGGTTAGGAACTCCCGTGACCAACAAAACATCGGCATGGCGGATACTCCCTATCAATTGAATCCCAAAACGCTCAACGTCAAACCGCGGCGTCAACAAAGCCAAAATCTCAATGTCGCAGTTATTGCACGGGCTGGCCGCGAAATGGAACACCCAGATAGATTTTGTTAATGCCTTTAGTTTTAGATTCATTTTAAATGAGCCCACGACTTATGGAGCGAAACGACATAAGTCGTTTGGGCGAATTTAACCCCCACACCAATTTTATACAATGCTATCCCCCGCACCAAAATTGGTGTGGGGGTAAGTTCGGACAGATAACTTATGTCTCCGCCTTTGGCGGATTCCATAAGTTATGTCCTCACTTAGTATCCTATCAACGCCAAAATTACGCCGATGATACAAGCGACAGTCATCGGCCCCCAGAAAAATCTCGTCGCCTGATCGATTCTCACTCTGGGATTTGTATTCTTTATCAAGATTATAACCACTAAAAGGGCTGCATATTTTAAAATAACCCAAAGAATGCTGAGATTATTGGCCCAAAATACAGAAATCAGAAAAAACGGCAAGACAACGAGCAACATCTGTTTGGTCAATTTAAATACAGCCAAAGGAGCGCCTGAATATTCGATACAGGTCCCGCCCATAAGCTCCTGGTCTGCCTCTGCCATATCAAAAGGCACAAATCCTAATTTCGCCTGCATGCATAAAATCGCCGCTACGAAAGCAATTGCTCCAGAAACAGAGCCCAAAATCGGGCCGTTTATCATTTGATAATTAATTATATCATTTATCCGGATAAGTCCCCCGGATTTTAATATCACAATAGCTATCGCCAATATGAACGGCAGTTCATAGCTTAAAACTAATTTAATTTCTCTGGAGGCTCCGACAGAAGCCAAGGGATTAGAAGAAGCACTGGCACCAAGTATCAAAGCTATGGCCGGAATCGTCAAAAGATAAATCACGACGATTAAATCTCCCAAGAAACTCTCGCTGGGATTCATCAAGGTTCTTCCTAATAAAGTTGCCACAATGCTTACGCTGGCTAAGCCCAGAAGCGGCGAGATCAAAAAAATCCATTTTCCTGTTCTAGGGACTATTATTTCTTTTCCCAAAAGTTTCACGAAATCCGCAAAATTCTGATACCAAGGCGGACCTTGGCGCCACTGCACGCGGGCAGTGACTTTTCTGTCCACCCAACTTGCCAGCATTCCGGCCACGGCAGTAAACAGAAATCCGGGAAAAATTAAGTAATAAAACAATACTTTCATTTCTTTTTTGGCAGAATTTCTTCCCTAGACCATTTTCGAGATTTAACAGCTAAGTAATCGCCGATTAAATAAATATTGTTTTCCGGATCCTCTTTTACGTCTTTAAATTCTACTGCCTTGTAAGCGCAGGACGCGATACATTGAGGCAATTCCTTATCAGTCCGGCCAAGGCAATAATCGCAGCGCGAATCTAGATAGGGAATAAAATCCGGGAAAATCGTCCCAAAAGGACAGGCGATGGTGCATGATTTACAGCTAGTGCAACGCATCTTATAACGTTTAAGGTGTCCATCAGACTGCTTTTCTAATGCATCGTGATAGCAGGCGCTTACGCAAGGAGCTTCTTCGCAGTGCCTGCAGAAGAGCGCAAAAGTCGCATATTCGCGCAGCGAAGTTATGCCAATATTTGCCGTCTTCTGCGGACCAGCTTCTTGCTCAACAAAAGGCTGAGGATGATACATATAGCTGCAAGATACCACGCACTCCGCGCATTCGTTACATTTGTCTAAGTCAATAAATAAACGCTTCATAGTAAATTCAAAATTCCTGCCTGCCGGACAGGCGGGAAAAATTTAAAATTAAAAAATGTCGCAATGCAAAAGTAAAAAATTTTAATTTTAAATTGCCGCCTTTTTGCATTTTGCCTTTTGAATTTTGCATTTTCTTAATCCCAGATATCGTGCAGGTCTTTAATCTGTTCAAAGGTAAAAACCGGGCCGTCCTTACACACATAATATTTCCCTAGACGGCAATGGCCGCATTTACCCAGACCGCAAGACATATTCTTCTCCATCGAAAGGTATAAATTCTCAGGCTTAAATCCCTCATCTATCAATTTAAAAGTGGTGAATTTCATCATTATCGGCGGGCCGCAGACAATTGCCTTAGCTTCATTTTTATCGACCTTAAAATCCTTCAAGATTGTGGTAACTAAACCGACTTTGCCCATCCAGGTTCCATCGCCAACATCTACGGTAGTAATTAAATCAAAATTCTTTCTTTTCTCCCACTGAGGAAGCAATCTCTTATAAACAATGTCCTTGGGGCTGCGCGAACCGTAATAAAGCGATACTTTCTTATATTTATCCAAATCGTTAAACAAATGCAGCAATAATGAACGCAGCGGCGCTAATCCCACGCCGCCACCGACGATAACAATCTCTTTACCTTGAAAATCATCCACCGGATAGCCTTTTCCGTAAGGGCCGCGGATTCCGACGACGTCTCCCGGATTCATATTATGCAAGATTGTTGTGACCCTACCTACATTCATAATTGTAATTTCCATCTTATCCTTAATAAAAGGATCAGATGAAGGCGTAAATGGCGCCTCACCGATACCAGGCACGGTCAACTCCACAAACTGGCCTGTCCTAAACTCAATCGGCTCTACCGGTTTAAGGTAAAACGTCTTTATGTTCGATGTTTCTTCGGTGATATTCTCAATAACTGCTTTTATGGGGGAATAGATATTCTTCATTTTTTCGCTAAAGCCTTTAAGACTTCTCTGATATCGATTTTAGCCGGGCATGCCTCAATACATCTTCCGCATCCGGTGCAGCCAAATTGGCCTAAATTATCCGGGAAGAAATCAAATTTCTTCACGAATCTGTTGCGCAGCCTCTTTGCTCTTGTATTTAAAGGATTGGCCCCTCCGGCGACTTTGGAGTAGTTAGCATAAAGGCAAGAATCCCAAACCCTGATTCTTTCGGATCTATCCTGTTTTTTTTCGTCGGCCAAAAGAAAACAATGGCACGAAGGACAGATAAAATTGCAGGCGCCGCATTCAACGCAAGTAAGCATCTGTTCTTTCCATACATTGGACTCATAACCTTCTTGAATATTCTTTTGCAGCGTATTTGCCGGAGGCATATTTACCGTGGCCAAATGCCGATTTAAATCATTAACAATATTGTCTCTTTTTATTTTTGAGCCGGCGATCTGTCCTGTAGTCGCAGCGGTAAAATACTGGTTTAATTTTCTTATCAAAGTTTCACCTTTCGGCGAGCCGACTTCGACAACAAATCCATTATTGATCGGCGAAAGATTGATATCAAAATTCTTCTCAGGATACGGTTTGTTGCCGACCGCAAGGCAAAAACAGGTTGGTTTGAATCCAGTGCAGTCGGAAGAAATGATCAAAAGATTTTCTCTGCGTTTTTTGTATATCGGATCTAGTTCTACGCCTTGCTCAAATACATAATCCTGCAATGTAAGCGAACTTAAATCGCAGTTTTTCACGCCGAAGACCGCTACGGGTTTAGTCTCGGATAATACACCAGAACTCTGGAAATATTCACTAACACTTTCTTTTGAATGAGTCAGGAAAGATTTGATGGGCTCTACGCCGCGGTATTCATTATAAATTGCTTCCTCGCCTTGAATCTGCGCCCACGGTAGATATACATAATCATCGTCTTTTTTCTGCGGGACAAATAAGGCGTGGCTCCTACTTATTTCCGACAATACGCTGGATAATTGGTCTCTTTTCAGATAGAAATTCTGTTGCATCGAAGTTATCGCTTATTTAATTTGTTTGTGAATTTTATCACAAGGTTTACCAAAAAAAATGAAAGCCAAATAGGCACTCACTTCGTTCGTGCGCTATCTCCCTTCGGGCCGCCCTTTTTATCAAAATGGCGGGGTCGTATCGGAAAACGCCTATCTGGTCCCGCCCTTTAGACCGAAGGTTAAAGGGCGGTCGGATTTTCCGCCGAAGGCAGATTACCTTATTATAAGAATTATTGAAATTCCGATACGAGAACTGCTTTAAGTAGTAATACTATAACAACTCGCATTTTTTTGTCAATAAACTTTTTAAAAATTATTAAGCCCCTTCCCTGCTTTGGAGCGCTCCCCACCTCTTAGGCTGCACAAATGCACAAATGCACTTTTTTCATCTACCACCCTTGAAAAATCATCATTTATATGGTATATTTATTGAAGTAATACAAGTTAGGTTCATTTAGACCGATTGACAAAGCCAACCCTTGAGGTGACTCAAGGGGCGGAAAGCCAAAGGGTCCTCTAGAAGATTGGAGGGCAGCCGGTTGCCAAAACGGATTTTTTATGCCCTATTTCTTAAAAAGAGGAATAGGGTTTTTTATTGAAAGGAGACAATCATGAATCACCTGCTCCATAACCAACAACTGCATCGAGTCGTTACGCTCCTCGACCGCGAAGAGATTGATTTTTTGGACAAGCTTTCCAAAGACGCGCAGTTCTCAACGGGAATTAAATTATCTCGCACACAAATCTTACGCGCACTGGTTGAAGCAATGCACGCTTTAGGCCTACGCACCCGCGGCATTGACTCCGAGGATACTCTAGTCAAAAAAATCACCAAGATTCTAAAACAGAAAACGGAGAAATAAGATGAAAAGGATAATTTTAATTAGCATTTTAGCTTTAGCAATAACCTTATTCTTCGATGCAGCGGCGTTGAAAATAACGCCTGCCTTTGCCACAGTATTAATCGGCTATGAGTTTGACGAAATAGTCGCAGGCTCTTCAGAGATTATCCGCGCCACTGTCGTGAATAAAACCAGTGGCCATGCTGAAGATAAAAGAGCTTATACCCATATTACCTTTAGAACGATTGAGAGCCTAAAGGGAGATACTAAGCCTCAAGAGGAGTTTACATTAACCTTTTTGGGAGGAAACCTTCAAGATGGGAAAATCTATGTAATTGATGGCATGCCAGAATTCGAGGTGGGCGACGAAGTCATTGTTTTTCTTTCGGATCAGCAGAACCCAATATGCCCAATCAAGGGGTGGGGCCAAGGGCTTTTTAAGGCCAAACTCGGAGAAAATGGCCAAAAATATCTTATCGATGGGTATGGAAAAAAAGTTTTAGACATTAAAAACGGAAAACTCATTAAGGCAACTGCCGCAAAAAATGAAGAACGCCCCAAGCCGATTATTATTGAAACTTCGGGAGTAACCGCTGTATTAGCAGAAGATACCAATGAACAGATGCAAAATACAGCCCCACTATCTTTAGAAGGGTTTAAGACTAAACTCTCAACGTTAATCGTGGCGCTGCCAGGACAGACAGATGAGCCGGAAGAAACTGGTCAGCCAAGTTTAAAGGAAACGCTTGTTCCCGCTGATGACCAAGATTCTTTAGAGCCGTTCAATCAGACTCAACCCGAACCAATAAAAATAAATCCACTCCTGAAGCGCCTACCAGCCACAGGGGGGAGAAGCGATGATTAGGAAGAATAAGTATATCCTTTATTTGCTCTTGGCGATCATCTCAACATCTTTGATGGTGTCCACTTATTTAATGGCCTGGAGTTGGCGGTGGCATTGGCATGATGCCAATGCAACGATAAATCTGCTCCCTTTATCATTTCCGGAAGGCTCTAATTATAATACACTGGCCAAAGATGCTATGCGGCAATGGAATACCGTTGGTGGTAGTAGGTTTAGATTCAATCCTAGAACACGGTATTGTATTCCTATGAATCCTAGCGATAACATGAATTGTGTTTCATTTTTGCCTGAACTCCCTTTTCCGGGCGGCGTCCTAGCTATAACAGGAAGGGCGTTTATTCCTTTTACTAACGACCTATATGATACAGATATTGCATTTGATGCTGACCATGATTGGGTCGGACGCATTTATCGAAATCAAGCTGAACTCAATCCTAACGGCTATCAAGGTAAATACAATTTTCATGGTGTTCTGATGCATGAACTGGGCCATTGTCTGTCGCTAGAACACCAAGAAAACTTGCAGTCAATTATGGTCCCTTATTATAACACAGCTTTTTATACTTTATGGGTTGATGACATAAATGGCATACGCGATATTTATCACGGAGGCGGTTCAACTAATAATCTCGTTGTATCTAACTGGAAGCCAGACGGTCAACGTCTGGTTCCTATGCCCGCACTATCTTCGCCGTATTTTCTGCCCGGCGACCAGGTAAGCGTAGAGAACCATGTTGAAAGCCGGGGAACCGATCAAGTTACTGCGCGTTTGGGTTTTTATCTCTCTCCGAATAATATAATTACAACTTCCGACCGTTTACTCGGTCAAGTTTATTTCAATTTTCCCCCTGGCTCATCAGGGGACTACATAGATACATTAACTATACCTAACGATGTTACTGCCGGCACTTACTATTTAGGATTCTTTTTAGATGATACTAACGCGGTTAACGAATATGATGAGAGCGATAATGCCTTAGCTCATTATCAGCCGATAGAAATTAGGTCTGGTGTAATTCGCGTTCCCCAAGACTATCCAACTATTCAGGCGGCAGTAGATGCTGCCTATAATAGAGTTTTGATTTCAGTTTCTCCGGGTACATATGTTGAGAATATATCTATCCTAAATAAAAATATTACCATAAGGAGCACCAATGGGCCGGAAGCCACCATCATTGACGGTGATGGAGCGGATACTGTCGTAAGAATTTACGACTGTAGCGCAGGTGCGGTAATTGATGGATTTACGATTAGTAATGGAAATGGCTGGGCGGGCGGCGGAATTGATGTTGGCTCTTCGTTAACAACAATTAAAAACTGTATAATTACGGAAAATACTGCAAATGTAGGTGGGGGTATCCTCGTAGGACGCAATTCCGTTGCAGATATTATCAACACCACTATTACTAACAACTCTGCAATTTCTGCGGGGGGAGGGGTCTATGCTTTATATAACCCCTGGTTAGGCAGCGGCGAAACAAACCTTAGAAACTGTATTGTTTGGGCTAATACTGCTCCAGAGTATCCTAATGTCTGTCCGCCAATGTATCCAGCAACGGCAAATTATTCTGATATCCAAGGCGGTTGGTTTGATAGCGGTGTCATAGGAAACCTTGATATTGACCCACTATTTGTGGATCCGAACGCCGGCGATTATCATCTACAATCCACATCACCCTGCATAAATGCCGGCGATCCGTATTCATCCCATGATCCTGACGGCACACGTGCAGATATGGGGGTCTTTTCCTATTTTCGAAGTAGCAATGGAATAGATATACCGGTGCCGGGGCCCTATGGAAATACGATTCAGGCAGCGCTCAATGCTGCTGCTTCCGGAGACCGAATTTTGGTATCAGAAGGAACATATAATGAGACGCTAAGTATTACCACGGACAATATCACCTTGGAGAGCGTAGATAGCCCCGCAATTACTATTATTAACGGGCACCAATCCGACTCTGCAGTAAAAATCATCAATGCTCAGAATGTCATGCTTCAAGGCTTTACGATTACCAATGGAGACGCTGAATTTGGCGGTGGGATCTTTAGCGCCAATTCCTCCCCCACAATTAAAAACTGTATCATTAGGGATAATGCCGCAAACTACGGCGGAGGGATATATTTCACGTCTAATTCATTTGCGAATATTATAAATAACACTATTGTCGAAAATTATGCTCCTCACAATCACGGCGGCGGAATTTATAGCGCATCTAGCGTTTGGTCAGATAGCCTTATACAAATTGATAATTCCATAATTTGGAATAACGATTGGATCGAGATTTTCCCGCGAACTCTACCCATAGTAATCAAATTCTCCGATATTAAAGGTGGTTGGAGCGGAGTCAATATTATTGATAGAGATCCGTTGTTTAGCAATCCCAGCAAAGGGAATTATTCTTTGCAAGAAGGCTCACCATGCATAGATACAGGAGATCCTTACCCTTGGGTGGATTACGACCCAGATGGAACACGTTCAGATATGGGAGCCTTGTTTTTTGATCATCGGCCGCGATCCTGTTTCCTCTCCGGCACGGCCATCCTCATGGCTGATGGCAATACAAAGCCAATTGAAAAGGTGAAGGTCGGCGATAAAATAATTGCCTTTGATGAAAAAACAGGGAAATTTAAAAAAGACAAGGTAGTTAAATTCTATGAACACGAGACAGATAAGTATTTAGTCGTTAACGGTCATCTTAAAGTTACAGAAAATCATCCGGTTTATTCTGACGGTAAATGGGTTGAGATCGGGAAACTAAAAATAGGTGACAATCTGCTTAATGCACAAGGAAAATTCGAAGCCATAACCTCTATAAAAGAAATAAAAGAAAAAGTTAAGGTATACAACTTAGAGGTAAATCCCTATCGTAGCTACATTGCTGGTGGAATCGTCGTGCATAATAAGAACAGGAGAATCCCCGAAGCGCCGGTCGACAAAATAGAATAGGGTTTTTACTGAGAAATTAGAGTGCCCGCCCCGAAGAAACTTCGGGGCGGGCACTTTTTATTAGCACTTTAAATGGTTCTATTACTTTCTAACAACAACGTGATTCTCTAAGGTAGGATTAATCTTGTTAAATGCAAGTAGCATCAGCCAAGACACAAATATTCCGGCTGTTATAGTAACTCCTAAAAGCAAATCGCTGGCTATATTTCCGGATATAAAAATAACCCAGTTTCTTATTACGTCTCTACATACTCTCTTTTGCTAATTATTGCAGCTACTGTTACCATTATCCCCCATATCAGAAAGATAATGAGAGTCATTGGAATGCCGACCCTCATCATTTCCGGCCAAACTTCAGGAAGGCCGGCGGTCAGGAAAGGCGGATAGGGGACGATTTCTCTGTGCGAGAGATGCTCGACCGCCAACATTGCCACCCCTCCCCACAGCATTGAATTTAACCAATTGAAATGTAATTTTTCGGGAACTTTTTTACCCACAGCAGTCGTTACTACTGCAGCCGCCGTTGGGACAAGAAAACAAGCCATAACTTACCTCCCTTTCAAATTTGATATTATAAGTGAAATCCCCCAGATTGCAAACACAGGCAACAACATTACAATCCCTAACACAACGCTATTACCAATCATCCCGTCTGTTGTTTTTTCCAAAAATGCTCCACCCTCATATCCTAGAATATGGTCGATGAGAATCATTGCTGCTGCTCCCCAGAGCATCAAAGCCAAGAAACCCAATTTGTAATCCTTGGGTAAAACCAAGTTACCCACAGTTGCGCCCACTGCCGCAACGGAAGTAGTTACTAGCCACATATTTTTCCCTCCTTAAATGAGCAGACGACTTATGGAGTCTGTAGGACGACATAAGTCGTAGCCCCGATTTATCGGGGCGTCTGCGAATTTAACCCTTGACATCTTTGATGTCAAGGGTAAGTTCGGACGGATAAGTTATGTCGCTTACTATTTAAATATAAGGCTCCATAACTTATGTCCTCACTTAAAAGTCTATCTGCACCCTCATGCCGTATATTCCGATAGACTGGTCCTTAATCGAGGCGTCGCTGCCGTAAGGATCCCAAATAAACTGAATATCTGGACCTATGGATAAATGATCGTTAATTTTGCAATTATAGTAGGTTTCAAAATGGCCTTCCGTTTTGGCGCGTAAGGCCGAATTGGATTTTTTGTAGTCATCGGAAGGAATAACCTGCCCAACGGCCAAAGCTAAAACGTCATTTTCTCTGCCCCAAAGCTTACCATTAACTTGCAATCCAACGCTCCAAGAACTTTCTAAGGAGAATTCTTCTTCATTTTTATAGCATTCCGGATCCTGCCAGCCATATCTAAAGAATGCCGCCAAAATATCGGTTAATTCCTGGTCAAAACTAAGACCAAAACCATAAGCCTTTTCTTTGTTTTGGGTCGAGTCCTCCCATTTTGTATGATCTGTATCATTAGACCACACTAAAAAACGATAATTGCCATTTCTTTTTAATAAATTTGGCTTGATATTTATCTGCCCAGCCATAAATGTATGTTGGAATTTATCCTCCCACTTTGAATTTGCATCAAAATAACCTAGGCTAAATTCCAGAGCCTCAATAGGCGCAAAGGACAGCCTAATGCCTTCTGAATTATCAGGAAATTCTATTACCGGAGAATTACTGAATATTCCCCCTAAGAATTGAGTGGTCTCGTCGTTAGCTAATGCATTATTATCAAAGTAGACAGTGGGATCAAGCTTCCCAAGAGTGATGAGCGCAGAATCACTTAAATAATGCTCGTACCATAACTCTGCTACCCTGCCTTCTTTCTCGTCGAATGCGTCTTGATTTACGTTACTAAAAACCTTTAGGTCATTATCTATGCCTTCTCCCTGACCAATCTCAAAATGTAAAAAAGCCTTACCTATATCTTTAAATTCTTTTTCGATCTCTAAATCTGCGGAAAAAGAAACATCTGTAACCGCTTCGTTTTCCGGGGAATTATCCCCGTTAACATCGTCTGTGCCCTGGACAACTATCGTTGCGCCGGCGCCAATCCTAAATCCGTCTAAGAAAAAAGAGGGCGCGCCTTCTTCTCGGTGCAAAAGATGAGTATCTGTGTGTTCAAATTTATCCAAGGATTGTTCTACCTGATCTTCTGCCTTTTGGATTTTGTTCTCTTCAGATATCCCTTGCTTAGAAACTGACTTTTCTAGGCCACCAGCAAATACCGAAACTGTAAAGAAAATAAAAATAAGTGCTCCGACAACAACTGCTACTTTTTTCATTCTCCTCCTCTTCTTTTATTTAACTAGCCTGTGTCATAGCCAGGCTAACATGTTTTACGCCTTTGATACATTTTAATCGGTCTGACAACTTCTGGATTTCTCTAGAAATTCCCTTTACCACTACAATCTCAAGACAATCATGATGGTTCAAATGCACATGCTGGCTGGAGATTATAAATCTGGAAAAATCATGCTGGATATCGATGATTTTATCCAGAAGATCTCTCTTGTGGTGGTCATAAACCATGGTTATAGCCCCAGAAACATTTCTATTTTGCTTCCAGGCATCTTTGACAAAAGTATCCCTGATTAAATCCCTGATCGCCTCGGAACGGTTGGTATAGTTTTTTTCCTTGATAAATCTGTCGAATTTATCGGAGAGTTCTTTTTCTATGGATATGCCGAATCGGATTAGTTCTGCCATATTAATTTTGTGTTACGATTATTAAAATAATAACACTAGCTTATGAATTGTCAATATTTTTTTAGAAAATTTTCTAGATGGATTATTCTATTTAGATAATTTTAAGATGCAGAATAAACTTTCTTTATGGCGAGTTCTATCAAAACTTGGTCCCAGCCGTA
Organism: Candidatus Omnitrophota bacterium; assembly: GCA_016867135.1. GTDB lineage: Bacteria > Omnitrophota > Gorgyraeia > VGKH01 > VGKH01 > VGKH01. The sequence continues at coordinate 7,768 of VGKH01000014.1, read as the reverse complement.
AGAAATAAGTTCCTGTTTTACTGTATCCGAAGGGATGCCGCTTATTTTCTTTTCAGACAAAAAAGCAACCAATATGGCTAAATTATATTTCTGCGATCTACTTAAACTTACTTCCAACTCCTTTTCTTTCTCTTTCCTGTTTAAAGAATAACAAATAGCAGCGAATATCAAGGGTATAGTCATAATAAATACCGACCCCAACATAAGACTCGCCGTGGTGTTGCCTAAAATATACGCCGCTACTCCCCAAAATACATCGAATAAAAAATGCGCGATTATCACCGGTATTATCCCGTATCTTAAAAATACGAAAGATAAAAACAGCCCTAAGATACTAACCTCTAGGCCTCTAAACCAAAAAGGAAAAACCGCATACTGAGTATGGGAAAATCCCCAGATTAATGAAGCAAAAATAGCCGCGAGAACAATATTTCTTAAGTACCGCTTCCCCCAGCTGATGCCAAACATTCTGTAGATTATCTCCTCGGAAAAACTGGCCGTCAGGCCTATTATAAAAGCGCTCAAATACGGGATATAGGAACTTGACAGCCTGGTGAGCCTAATGCTTTCAACCCAAACCCCGAAGAATCTTTGCCCTATATAAAATACCGCCGATTGCAACCCAAGAATGATTACGAAAAACACATAGCCCAACAAAATCAACCTCGCAACAGAACGACTCCAAATAGTAGAATTAATATAATAAAAGAAAGAACCTAATTTGTTTTTAGGCAATACTTCATATCGCAAGGATTCCCCGGCCAAACCCGTAGCAATTATAGCTGTAGTCAAGAATATGTAATTTAAAATCATATTAATAAAATTCAGGCTGACAAACGGCATTAAAAACGAACTTGTAGGGTATGCAAAAAGCAATCTCTCGAAATTATTAAAGCCATCAATAATACTTAAAGCTAGGACAACTAACCCAATTACTATAAAATTCCTATAGGATTTCTGGAAAATGAGCTCTTTTTTTCTGCTTATAAGAATAAATATTGCCCAGGCTACCCAACCAAGAAACAGAAGATTAACGATGCTGTACATTGAAGTGCCTAGAATCATTTGGTTTTTTACAAATCTTTTGAATTTCTCCGGGATATCTAATTTTGACTTATAAAAATCTTTAACTCCTTCCCCGGAAACAGTCGCGCCTATAAGAAGCTTGGCGCCGCCGGCATCTTCGGATTTTTCCCAAGGGATATAAACCCCTTTTTTCTCCCAAGAGAATGCATAATCTGTCCTATTATCAAATTTCTTAGCTCGCTCTTCGTGAAAATCGTATTCACTGAAATCTATATTGAATTTATTTTCCAGGAAATCTTGAGCAATTTTCTTTGAGACCACATTATCTTTTGTGTGGCGCACTTCGGTATCTTTGATCGGATGTTCAAAGCTAATTATTTCACCGGAGCGAGAACTGACCTCAACGACATACTCTTCTTTTTGATTTTCTCGGAAAAATCTAATAGCCCAGCTAAAAAGCTCATAAGCTTGCTCTTTGATAAACTTTTCTTGCTTGCTAAAACCAAGCGCCCGCTGCAGATATCTATCGGCCCAAGAATCCTCTATAAATATTTTTGATTTTAAATAAGGGGCGGTGTCTACACCTTGCGAGGAAAGATAATTTTTGGCGATTTGTAACGCTTGGGGTCTGGTAACTTTTAAATCAACGAATGAAAACTGCGGGTAACTTACCTTATACCAAATTCCTAATGCAATGATTGCGATAATAACAAAAATGATCCATTCTTTCCACGATATCTTCATTTAATGACTGATCTCTTTAGCAATCCACATAAATACAAGCCCGGCCAGAAATAACAAAAACGCTAAATTAGCTTTTTTTGCATCCTTCTGTTTATGTATCTCGGGGATTAAATCTGAACTGGCGATATAAATAAAACCTCCGGCGGTGAAAGCCAAAAGCCCGGAAGAAATACTTTCTATTCTGCTTGCAAACAAATATGCTGCCAAAGCTCCGGCTAAAGCTGTTATCGCGGATAAAAAATTAAAAAACAAAGCCTTGGTTTTGCTAAAACCGCCATAGACTAAAACTCCGAAATCCCCTAATTCCTGAGGGATTTCATGGAAGATGACAGCTAACGTAGTTACTACGCCCAAATGGACAGAGATAAGAAAGCTTACGGCTATTACAACTCCGTCGATAAAATTATGGATTCCGTCTCCGATAAGATTTAAATAAGTAAAGGCGTGTATTTCACAAACACCTTCGTGGCAGTGGCGCCAGTGAAAAAATCGTTCCAGTATCAGAAACATCACTAATCCTGAAACAAAATAAACAAAGACCTGCTCAGCCTCAAAGTTTTCTAGCGCTTCCGGCATAAGATGAAAAAAGGCGCCTCCGATTAAGGCGCCGGCGGAAAATCCAATCAAAGAAAACAATATCTTATCTAACAACTTTTCTTTAATTACAAAAGTTATTATTCCCACAAAAGAAATCAGGCTCACCAGTAAAGTAGCCCCCATTATCCATAGTAAAATCATAATTCTCCCTTATTTAAAAAGTGCGTTTTTAGCTACGAATGCGGCAAACACAATTGAGACCATTGACATAAGCTTAATCAATATATTTAAACTCGGCCCCGATGTATCTTTAAAAGGATCTCCGACGGTATCCCCTACAACCGCGGCTTTATGTGCGAAAGAACCCTTCCCTCCCATATGGCCTTCCTCTATATATTTCTTAGCATTATCCCAAGCTCCACCTGAATTTGCCATCATTGTCGCCAAAACAAATCCGCAGACAGTTGCGCCTGTCAACAATCCTATCTGGGCATCTACGCCTAATAATATGCCTGTAAGTATAGGCGCAACGATAGCAAGAAGCGAAGGCAGTATCATTTCTCCCTGGGCTGCCTTTGTTGCTATATTAACACAGCGCCTATAATCAGCCTTGGCAGTGCCTTCCATAAGACCTTTGATCTCCTGGAATTGACGCCTTACCTCAACCACAATCTTGCCTGCTGCACGGCCTACCGCACTCATCGTTAACGCACAGAAAAGAAACGGCAACATCCCGCCAATAAATAAACCCACCAATATTCTTGGGTTTAGAAGCGATAAATCAACAATCTTGCCTTGACTAACAAGCTCTTGTTGGTAAGCAGCAATCAATGCTAATGCGGTCAATGCCGCTGAGCCAATCGCAAAACCCTTGCCGGTCGCCGCTGTAGTGTTCCCTAAAGAATCCAGTGCATCGGTGCGTTTCCTTACCTCTGGACTCAATCCTGCCATTTCAGCATTTCCGCCTGCGTTATCCGCCACTGGGCCATATGCATCGGTTGCTAAGGTAATGCCTAACGTGCTTAACATTCCCACTGCCGCAATGCCGACTCCGTAAATACCGGCATTAAAACTTTCCGCTCCACCTGCAAGATAGAAACTTGCAATAATTGCAGCGCCAACAACAATAACAGGAATAACGGTAGATATCATACCTAGTGCAAGCCCGCCGATAATTACCGTGGCTGGCCCGGTAAGCGACTGGTCGGATAAATTGCGCGTGGGCGAATATCGAGCAGAGGTAAAAAACTCGGTTGAAAATCCGATAAAAATACCTGCAAGTAAACCTGATAATATTGCCCAATACAAACCCATATATTCTACACCCAATGCAAATTTTATTAGAAAACGCGCTGCCACAACTATAATGAATGCGCTTATCAAAATTCCGCGTCGTATGGCGGCTAAAAGCACAGCCTGCGTTGCGTCTTCTTTTGCCCTTACAAAAAATGTTCCCACAATAGAGGCGATTATACCGACTGCCGCCAGCGCCATCGGAACAGTAATGCCTACAACGCCCAAACCTGCAGCCACGCCCAGCGCACATGTTGCTACGATTGAACCTACGTATGACTCGAATAAATCAGCTCCCATGCCAGCGACATCGCCGACATTATCGCCCACGTTATCGGCAATAACTGCCGGATTTCTAGGATCATCTTCGGGAATTCCAGCTTCGACCTTGCCGACTAAATCCGCGCCTACATCCGCTGCCTTAGTAAAAATTCCTCCGCCAACTCTGGCAAAAAGCGCCTGAGAGCTTGCACCCATGCCGAAACAAAGCATTACAGATACAATTGCAACTATCTTATTTCCACCTGCAGCAAGAGGATTACTAGTATAATACCAATCAAGAAAATAATATCCCAAACTAATATACAAAAGTCCTAATCCCACAACCGTAAGCCCCATTACTGCCCCTGAAGAAAAAGCTATGCGCAGTCCGCTATTAAGGCTCTTGCTGGCGCCGAACGCAGTACGGTTAGACGCGCGAGTAGCAATAGCCATTCCGATAAAACCAGAAAGTCCTGAAAAAAACCCTCCGGTCAAGAATGCAAACGGCACGAAAATCGGAAGGTATTTATTGAAGGCGAGCAATAAAAGAATAATGAATACAACGGCAAAAAATAAGGAAACCCCTATGTATTGCCTTTTTAAGTAAGCCTTTGCGCCAATACGGACTGCCTGGGCGATTTCACACATGCGCTCATTGCCTTGTGGTTGTCTTAATATAAATATCGCCAGATATGCAGCAAAACCTAAAGCCAATATTGAACCTACCGGAGCTAGCAAAAGCAAGTCAAACATTTGAACTTCTCCTTTCTAAGTAATTTATTGTGAAATAACCAGAATAATTTTAACCGCGGGAGGGGGCTTTTCCATGATTGGCTCTTTTTGAACGCCAATTAAGTTTTCCTCTTCTTTTTCGTTTACCCATCTTGTCTCCTTTAATGAGCACACCACTTATGGAGCACACAGTACGACATAAGTGATAAGTGCGAATTGAACCCCGCCCTTTTGGCGAGGCTAGATTAATATTTTTTTATTTGTAAAATATGTTAATTTATTTAAGTCTTTGATTACGCCCAAAAGGGCGGGGTAAATTCAGCCGACAGACTTATGTTCACTATCGTCCCATGAGTCTGGGTTTTATTTAATTTACCAAATAATCTCGGCTTAATCAAGCAAAATTGGTTTTCTTTTGCCTTTTAACCTGAGAAGCTTTTCGTTGAAAAAAACAAAAACTTCTGTTAATATTCAGAATATGAAGAGATTTCTCAATCAAGCTGTAGATTCGGCGCTTTTTATCCGCGGTTTTATTGCCATAAATATCCAAATACTCCTTATCCGCGAATTCCTGACAATCTTTAACGGCAACGAACTCACTATAGGAATAATATTAACCAATTGGCTTATCTTGGAAGCTATAGGAAGCGGATTAATCGGCCGGCTTGCCGACAGAATTAAACAATATGCTCTTAGCTATATTATCCTGCAGATAATTATCGGACTCTCTATCCCTTTAAGCATCTGGATACTGCGGCTAACGCGACAAATCTTCCATATAACCGCCGGAGAAATCATCTCTGTAATCCCCATGTTATTAAGCTGTCTATTTGTGCTTATCCCCATCGCGGTAGTCGATGGGGCGCAATTTTCCTTCGGCTGCAAGTTATATTCTTCAACAAAGAAATCTGAAGCCTCTTCCATCGGCAAGGCTTATATCTTAGAAGCCGCGGGGATGCTTGTCGGCGGGATAGTCTTTACCTATATCTTCTTAAAGTTTTTAAATTCTTTTCAGATTGCCTTTATTTTGGGCATGCTAAGTATAGCCTCAGCATTATTTTTGAATTTCAGCCTGGAAGATAAACTAAAAAAGAATTTGGTATTAAGGAGCATTTTAATTGTCATTCTGGCGTTGAATATACTTATACAGGTAACCGGAAAAACCAATATGCTACAGAAGGAATCGATATCGCGGCAATGGAACAAAGAAAATGTTGTAGCCTACCAAAACTCTATCTATGGCAACATAACGGTAATAAAAAAACAAGATCAATATACATTTTTCTATAATGGCTTGCCTACGGTGATCGCGCCAGTCCCCGATATCGCCTCCATAGAAGATTTTGTACACTTTCCTATGCTTATTAATCCAGCACCAAAAAATATATTAATAATTAGCGCGGCTGCCGGAGGCATGCTTTCCGAGATTCTTAAATACCCCGTTAAGAAAGTGGATTATGCCGAACTGGACCCCCTTATAATAGACTTGGTAAATAAATTCCCGACGGAACTCACCTTTAAAGAACTTATGGATAAACGGGTCCATATAAAATTCCTTGACGGAAGACAATTCGTTAAAAATGCTAAGGAAAATTACGACGTGATTTTTGTAAACTTAGACCTGCCTTCTTCGCTGCAGCTTAACCGGTTTTATACTCAAGATTTTTTTAATGAAGCGAAAGAGATCTTGAATAAAGACGGCTTAATCGTCATCAAATGCTGGGGTTCCATGGTTTATTTAGGGAAACCACAAAAGAATATTAACGCCTCTTTCTTAAAAACATTGGAAAGAACTTTCAACAATGTCAGGGTTATCCCGGGTGAAACAAATATCTATATCGCCTCAAAAGAACTGGCACTTGATAAAATCAGGGCGATGGATATTAAAAACTGGAAAAAATTATACAAAATAAAAACCAGATTGTTGACTGATGCCTACATAGACTACAGGCTAGATCCCTATTGGCAAAAATGGTTTTTAGATTCATTAAATGATGCCGATAAAAACGTACTAAACCGCGATTTTACTCCGCGCGGACTTTTTTATGGGCTAAACCTCTTATATAATCTAATTTCTCCCAAGACAAAATACTTCTTTGATATCGCAAGTAAAATCAACCTAACATTTCTTATCGCTATCATTCTAATTTTTAATCTTATATTTATAATACTTAGAAAATCCAAGAAATTGAAACATCCTCCCATTCCATTTCTTATCGGGATAACTGGGTTCAGCGGCATAACTTTTCAGCTGGTCATAATCCTGGGATTCCAAATAGTATTTGGTTTTCTCTACTACTGGATCGGAATTTTAACCAGCGCATTTATGTTGGGCTTGGCAGCCGGTGCGGGCTTCATCAATAAGAACCTGGAGAAAATAAAAGAAGATTTTGGTGTTTTCTTAAAACTGGAAGTGGCTTTATTTATTTTTGCCTTGGTCTTGCCGTTAATATTAGGGCTACATTATTTTAAAGTTAATCTATTTGTTCTCAGGGGAATATTTTTTGTCTTAAGCGTAGTGGCTGGTTTTCTTGCGGGGACAGAATTCCCCCTGGCTAATAAAATTTACTGGAAAGATAAAGAATCTATCGGGTATACGGCGGGTTCTCTATACGCTTCGGATTTAATAGGGGCCTGCATGGGTTGCTTGTTAGTCCCGGTTGTGTTTATCCCGGTCATGGGGATACTAAAAACCTGCCTTTTGGTCGCCTTTCTTAAGCTCTCAAGTATAGTTATTATCAAAAACTCTAAATAAACAGGACTATTTGGCAAAAAAAGCTTCCAGCAGCAAAGTTCTTCCTAGATTAATCTTTAAGAATAGTGACGGAAGTCACTACCGCCTTACTTGAGTCTGGCTCTTCATAGTCATACGCAGGATGCGCGTAAGCCTTTATTAAATCCCAACGGTCAACCTTATCATTTAAAAATAAAATATCGTAATAATAATCTCCTAGGGCCTCAAATTTGTCTGCCCATTTTCTCTCTATGGCGTAGCGCCAAAGTTCATAGTTTTTATTTTCCATCATGAGTGTTTTTGTCTCCATGGGCTTACCCAATTCATTGATTACTGCATTTTTTTCCATCCCGACTTTAATGCCTTTAAGTTTTTGTTCATTAACGCTCTGGCTGACGAATATACATCCTCCTAAAAATAATATCAAACTCAAAAAAAGTA
>VGKH01000013.1 GCA_016867135.1 Candidatus Omnitrophota bacterium | reverse complement strand
TGCTGCCTACATAAGAGGCATTATCGCCGAGAATAAAGATAGAGGCGTCTGGCTCGGATTAAAATCCAGCCAACTAGATGTCCAACCCAAACCCATGACAGAACCCGACCAAGAGAGATCGCCGCCGGGGGAGAGTGTTTATCTTGCAGGATCAGAGATCGCCATCCCTATAATTGGTATTTTTGCTTTATTAGCATTTTTATTTTTTAATTCCGGGAAAGCGTTTTCGTCAGTAACAAATATTTTTAAATCCGTGCACTCTTTCGTTAAGAATCATGCCATTCCTATAATTATTTTCGCGGGAATTCCTATAAGTTTGGCCTTTGTATTTTTAATTCCCAAGATTTACATCCTGAAATATCTAGGTATTGGTTCGGTACTGTTAGCATCCTTGAATCTGGTGTTTTACCGAAGTTTGTATTCTGATGTTTTGGGAGCAGGCTATGCCTATGGCAAGATTAGAAAAGAAGGCTTTAAGGAAGTTTGGTCAGAATTAAAGTCTAACTGGAAGGCATACTTAGGAGTAGGCACCCTACAACAGAGCTTAGCCTTAGGGTTAGCTTACTACTATTTAACATTTAAAGAAGCTTCTGCCTTTGAATTGAGTGCGGTAATTGCTTCTACGCCAGTATTCGTTTTAATTACGAGTTTAATAATTTATTTAATAAAAACAAAATTTAAAAATGGATATCTTGCCAAATTTGCCGTCGGAAAACCACAAGTATGGCAGTGGGTGGCAGCTGCAGTTATCTCTGTTGGCGCCTTTATTGCCATGGGAGGCCAAAACACAAATAATATATTAAAGATATTTCTTAGTGTATTCACTAAAGAAGCGAACCTTATTTTAGTGCTTGTAGGCTTTGTTTTTGCCTTCCAGCTTATCTATACCAAATCATTCTTTAAAGGTAAAGACAGGATGCTGCTTACCTGTGGTTCTTGCTTATTCAATGTCTTAGAATTTCTCGCTTTGAGCTTAGTCGTTGGTTTGGTGCAGATTTTAATCTTCCATGTACCATTTATGCAATCATTTTTAGTGATTATTAAGCCGATATTCCTGGTTGCAATGATTCCTTTGGTGTTTGTTTCGCTAGCGTTCTATTATTTGACATTCATCGCACTTAAATTTATGGATCCTCGGCTTTCGGCAGTTGCGACTTCTTCCTATGTAATTGCTACTGCTTTATTGGGGATGATCTGGGGCAAAGCCATTACGCTACTTACTTGGGTGGGAATGATAGTACTGCTTGTGGGAGTAGTAGCTTCAACCTATTGGCCGGACATAAAGAAAAAATTACCAAACAAAGAAGAAATAATTCGGCCGTCCGCCAAAATCAGAAATTTTGTCGAGACGAGCCTCGCCAATTTTGTTGGCGGGCCGCTGCGGTTAAAAGCAATATTAAGTAATTTAGCGCGGTTATGGAGGAACCTTATTAAAAGTATCGAAGAACCTCTCTCCGCCTACGTCTCGACAAAGGTCGAGACTTCGGCGGACAGGCGTGGTCCGTCCCGACGTATCGTCGGGACGAGATCTCGTCAATCGCCTCTGGCGATTGACGGACTGGTGGGGGGGATATCCGCAGCGGCCTTAATCCAAGATGCCTGGCAGAAATTAATCGACGGCGATATCGAGGCAAGCCGCGAAGTAATAAAAAGGCTTGAGCAAGAATTCGGTTTTAAACCTTTTGAAATTAACATAAGCCAAGACGCAGAGAGTTTTTCAACCACAACAGACGCACTTGTTGATGCCGCTTCAGAATTATTGCAGAGACTGGGCTTTGATGAGAAAGCAGTTTTAAGCGTACCCGTTTTTATATCTGAACTACCTACGAATATAAAAGTGCATGCAGAATGCGGCTTTGCTCTCTTAAGAGAAATTGAGCGCGATGGCAACAAAGGTATGGAGGTGGTAGTCTTTGATAAAGGAAAGGGCCTGCCGCAGCATATATCATCGAGTATAAAGAAAGGCAAAGATTCTCCTGGTTTAGGGGTGGGTTTGAGATGGTTCAGCGCTTATTTTGATGAGAAGGAAATTATAAGTAGAAAAGATGAAGGTCTTTTAGTCCGCGGTATCTAATGGTCTCCGGGTTCTAGGCTATCCAGAGATTTTGATTATGACAAGATTGCGGAATCGACTTTATTCACGCCTGAGTGCCAAAGAGCCTTGGCGAGCCATCAGCGGTCTTTAGCTAAAACAGAGGTATTTATTTCGCTTAAAGGAGCTCATGGCCGAGAGAATGATAACAAATTTGCTGATAGGCTGGCAGTAAGATATAGCGTTGAATCGAAATATTTTGTCTTCGGTAAGTATTCCGACGGCGAGATTATTCCTGTCGTAGCCGATCCCGCCAATGTAAGGGGTAAGAATTGTACAATCGTTAAATCCATATCCACAGATGATGATTTAGTAAGTTTGCTTCTTATGATTGAGGGTCTGATTGATTTCGGAGCCAAAAGCATCAGTTTTGTTCTGACGAACAATATCCTTAGAGAAGATATGCTTCCTTTCTTTGAGATTTGCGCGCGGTTTGGCATCGTCTATACTAGTTTCGGGCAAGAATCATTCTCTAAAACTAATATCAAAATCTCAAGACAATTTTATCCTAGATTTAGATTCAATCTGAGGAGGCTCGTTAGAAGACAGATTCAGCGCATAGTGAAATTATTGCCCAAGGAAGCCCAGCCTAAGATAGACCTTATTTTATTTACGTCTACCTACAGCAAGCCGAAAGAACAGATAGCCGCTACTTTTGGCGCAGAGCGCACAGAAACAATCGGAGTATATACTTTAGAAACCGGGGAATTAAAGGTAGAATTGCCGCACAATATCAAAGGCAAAAGAGTCCTTTTAATCCATCCTACCAGAACCAATACGGGTGTAGTTGAGCTATTGTTGATTTTGTCTGCTTTACGAAAAGCAGGGGTAAAGGAAATTTATCCTCTTACGCCGTTTTTTGCCTACGACAGAGGCCATGAAAATTACGAATCTCCCAATATAAAGCAAATAGGAGGGCCTAAAGCTGTAAGTATAAATGCGGCCAGAATTATTTTAGAGGCTGTAAGCCAATTCTGCCACACACTATTTACTGTCAACGTGCATTTCTTAAAAGAGCCGGGCGGCCCGGCGGTATTCCCGGGAGTTTCTAATCTTTCAATTTATAATTTAAACGCCTTCCCGTATTTAATCAAACATGCGCAAGATGCTTTTAGCTTAGAATATCCGCGATGGATCGGGCCGGACAAAGGGGTACTGGCGTTTTTGCAAAAGGCAGGAGAGGATTTTGGTTTAGATGTAACCTGCCTTAAAAAGAAAAGGATCAGCGAGAAAAAGGTTAAGTTTGAAATCCCCGGATATCCGGATATGATTAATAAAATCGTAGTCATCAATATAGAATATAGCCGGGATCATATAATTCAGATAGCCAGAATATTAAAAGATATGCTAAATGTGGGCAGGGTAACCTTTGTGCCTCAAGGCAGTAGAATGTCGTTAGATGAGATAAGAGGTATTTTAGATCCGACAGACGAACATGGCCAGCCTATAAGAGCTGAAGATGGTTCAAGTCTTTTTGATAAGCCGACCGGAAATCATAGAGAAATATTGGACAGAAAAGACAGAATCTTGCTTTCAAATTTCATAGCTTATTCAGGTTTGAAAGGTAGAGACGTTGTGGTGTTGGATGATGTTGTTTCCGGAGGCTCAACAATTGTAGATATCGCCTGGATATTAAAAGACCTTTTGGGAGCAAGAAGAGTATTCGTGGGTTGCGTACACGGAAAATCTTCTCCTGAGAAGATTGCATATTTCAAGGGACTAAAATCTACTAGGTCGGAAAATGAGCCGCTAATCGACCATATATTTGCCACCGATACCTTGGTTTCCGATATCGCCGAGGTTTCGCTTTCGGGATTAATCGTAGAATTTATCAAGGAGAACATAAAGTCAAATAAAAAACGCTCCGGGCGAAGAGCATTTTTCGACCTGTTGTCTGCGATATTGAAGACGCTTGGGTTATCGGTTCTTTTTGCCGGCCCATTCATGCCATTTTTTGGGATGACTGTTGTCTCTAGCGATGATGAACGTATTATATTAGACAAGCTCGAGAATGAATATTTGATGATTCGAGGAGAAGGTTCATCCCGCGATATTGATACTGGCAAGGATGGGGCTACAAAAGAAGCAATAAGTGCAATGGGCAAAAAAGCAGTCAGCGCTTTAATTAGTATCTTGCATAACAATGACAAAGCCTGGGTCCGCGCCAAGGCAGCTTGGCTTTTAAGTGAGCTTTATAATGAGCAGGTAGATAAAGCGATTCTTGTGGCTCTATCTGAGCAAGCAACAAAAGATAGCTCCGTGCTTGTTAGAAGTATTATAGCCAGAAGAATACTGCCCAAATTAGTAAGAATATCTCCAAAGGAGGAAGAAGCCATCAATAGAATTATCGCATCTGTTGATTTGAATCCATGGCCGAAGAAAGGTGGTCTCCGTATTTTGGATGCGGGATGCTCTGTAGGTGAAACAACTTATAACATAGCAGAATATTATCGCCAGAAGCTGGGAGGTAATAATTTTGCAGTAGTGGGAGCCGATTTAGCTGCGTTACCACTTATTGAGGCGGAAAGAAATCGTACCGATCCCGATGTAATCTTTATCTGCGGCGATATCAATAAAGATGAAATCGGCCCAGCCGATATTATTATCGCTATGCATATTGTTATAGAGGATTGGATGGATGCAAGAGATTTTGCTAATGGTTTAGCCGCGCAACTTTCGACTGAGGGCGGAAAAATATATTTCTGCGCTTCGCCTTTTGGCTGGGGCGAAGATGGACAATCTTCGATGATGGAAGTGGCCTCAAATCTAGGACAAATATTCCGCGGTAGGGGAAAGGTAATAACAAACGACGAAGATCCGTTTGGATTTGGAAGCCGAGACACATTTAGAACTTGTTGGGGTGGTGTTTGCGGATGGGTGATAGCAGATATACCAGCAAAGAAAGCTCAAAACCTACCTGATGCATCTCGCCCCCGGGATCCGCCAAATAATGAAGTTTATTGCATTACCGATTGTGGTATTATCCCTGGATTCGTTTGTTTTATCAGTTCGTTATCATCCGGTTTAAATATTATTCTTGAGAAAACGCAAATAATGCTTGATAATATAATCAGGCCGTCCGCCAAAATCTCAGATTTCGGCGAGACGAGCCTCGCCAATTTTGTTGGCGGGCCGCTGCGGTTAAATGCAATATTCAATGATTTGGCGCGGCTATGGAGGAGCATTATTAAAGATATCGAGCAACCTCTCCGTGCCTGCACGCCGGAGAGCCCTATTTCTCAAAGAGCAAGCAATATCGCCCCGTTGAAAAGAGATTATTCAAGGACAATGTTCGAACCTCTCCGTGGCTGGTGGGGGAACATTTGTCGCTTTTCAACGGGGCGCAATCATATATACAATAGCGTTTCGGCACGCCCGCCTGACCGTCGGGCAGGCAGGCGTGGCTGGTGGGGTTCGATACGCCTCCATAGCCGCGCTTTATCATCTCAAACAATTATTTCTCGAGCCTTATCTTTCCTTGGCGTCGTTGGTGCTTTAGCCGGCGGCGGCATCTTTATGCCTTTCTTTGGCATGACATTGCCGGATGATTCAACTCTTCCCGCAGAGGACAAAATACTTTCTATTCAAGAGGTGCTAAAGCTTCTTGGCGTAAAAGACGATTTAGAAGGCGAAAGAATATTCAGCATGAAGATAGAGAATTTCGCCCGTGAACACCATCTCTTCTTAGATGCTCCGCCTTATAAAAGCTACGATATATTTGAGGCAGACGATTTTGATAGGGTTTGGGTTCAAGAAAGCAAGGGATCGCTAAGTTCCATTGAGGAGTTCTGCATTATGCAAGCCAGGAAGGTAGGCGAGGAAGTGGGCATGAGGCGATGGATAGAGCGTTTTAAGAGAAGAGCCGGCCAATCAAGGACCGTTCAAAAAGATTGGCTTATCGGTAGAGCCGGCCCGCACTACCAAGAAAGGACCGATTCGCCCTTAAAGTGGGCGGTAAAAATCGCGAGCTTCCGGCAGTTCAGGCAGGAAAAGCAAAAGAAGCTTTTTGGCAAGATCGATATAGCGGTAATGAAGTTAAAAGACCTGCCGATCTGGTCGGTGGATAACGAAGGCGGGGTTTTGACTGATTTGTTAGAATGGATGACAACTAAGAATAAGACTCCGCCTTTTACATATTATGACACAGATAAACTCTCCATCGCCGAACTCTTAAAAAGAGAAGCTGCACTTAAAGTTAGTCAAACAGAAATTGATTTTACTCAGGCCAAAACAAAAGCCACAGGATCCCTTCAATTAGAACTTGGATTTGATAATCCTTCCACAGATTTATACTTGCTGGATTTCTCCCTAGGTTTATTATTGCCGGTTGTTTTTGTGATTGCCGCCGCGGCAATAACAATATTTACCATAACATCATTATCAAAATCAAAAGGCGTAAAGGGTTCAGCAAACCAGATAAGAGGAATACACAAATCTGTGCCTTTGTTAATCGGCGGAGAAGACCTGGATTTTGCCACATATAGCCTCAGGTTAGAGGGAGATACAAATGAGGATGTGGCCAGAAGGGCGCGCGTTAGGCAGCGTATCCTGGAAGAGGCAATAAAACATGTATTAGAGACTCCAGATGAAGAAACAGAAAAGATATTGACGCAACATCCGGATCTGCGGGGTATTCTGTCGGAGATAGAGGTGCTGACGTTGCAGGAGATTTATAAGCAGGAGATGAGTACCAGGTTCATTTTTGTTAAGGTAGCTGATGAAAAAATCGCAAACCTGACAAAAGGGCCCAAAGCCGATGCTTTAGAAAAACTAAAAGAGGCGGTTATGCTGCAGATGAACCGGAGAAACAGAGTTAGCGATGTTAAGGCAGAGATTAAGCGTTTCAGGGCAGCGATGCGCTTAGTTATGGCTCCTTACAGAAGAGAGCTGGCAGTGCTGACGGAAGGCCAGATCGATTCAGGCAAGAATGAACCGGAAGAAGTCCAAGTTTTAAAAGCGCTCTTGCTTATTACTGTCGGTCACGGCGGTTATGATAGAAGTCAAACTTTAATCGGAAAAATAGAAGAGCTAATTCTTTCTTCGGCAGATGAAGAAGGCTATGCGATATCAGCGGCTAATTTAATTTCCCTATATTCGAATTTAGAACATATTAGAAACTTAATGAACTTGGGTATTTCTGTTCCAAGCTTCAGCCAATACATGCTGTCGTTAGATAAGCATGACCAAGAAAATAAAAGATTAGAGAGCGAAGGCAAGAGCCCTAAAGAAGATACCCAGATTCTCTCTGCTTTTAGAGACGTTAGAAATATTTTATTGCGGCTGATAATGGCGTTAAGACAGGAAGATACTTATATAAGAGAAGACGATTCGGATGAGATGGCACAGAGTAGAGTGGAGGATGAAAGCAGGAGATTCAAGACGGCTATCCAGGGCGTAATAGAAGAAAGCCCGCTGGAACTAGAGGGCGAATTGGGCAGCTTCGTTGATTTTATAAAAGAAGAGGCAGCATCGCAAATAAAAGAAAAAGACGCAAACGGCAGATACTCGGGCAGATTTGCCAGCAAGATAGTCTGTGATTTGACTCAAGCAAAAGAAGAAGAACTGCTGAAAGCAATAGAGGTTTTAAACAGTATAGAAAAGGAAATAGCGGAAGAAGAATCAGGAAAAGAAATCGATATCAGTTATTATCCTGGGGGGTTAGTAGAAAAATTAGCCGCGGCGATAACTGATACGGAGGCCGCAGGCAGCGGGGAAGTAAGAGAGGCTTATTTAAAAGTTATCAGAAAAGAGCAAGAGGGGACATTAAGGCTAAAAGAAGAGATAGATTTGGTCTGTTCCGAAATAGCAGGAAGATTAGAGAGAAGCTACGGGCCCGAAGAAGCATTGGTCGACAGAGACCTGGTTATCATGGCTGACGAAGTAGATTTTTCATTGTTAGACAGATGCCTAAGAAGATATCCCAATATAAAAGCCATTGTTACCAGAAAAGGCACGCCTATGGCGCATTGGGCGATATTGGCAGGAAATAGAGGCAAGCTGGTGATAACAGGCGTAAGAATAGATTACAAAGCAATGTCTGGCGAGGAAAAAGTTTATGTGGACGGAGAATCAGAGAGAGTATTTGTAAATCCGACTATCATTCGAAGGGCATGGATTAGATACAAGATGTGTAGATTGAGGGCGCTACGTAGTATTTATCAAGAATATTCTAACAGGCCAGCAATTACTAGAGACCACATAAGAATACCGGTGTTTGCTACGGTTGCTAACGCCGAACAGGCAAAAGAGGCCCAGGAAAAAGGCGCAGACGGCATAGGGCTTTTACGCACGGAATATATGTCTGGCCAGGGAGTCAGGCTGAAGAAATTAGAAGAAGATTTGGTAAAATACGAAGAGTTCTTCTATGAGCAAATTTGTGATGCTGCCAAGATTTTCGGGGACCGTCCTTTAGTTATCCGTTTTATGGACAGAGAAAAAGATAAAGCCATTTCAGGCCTGCCTCCTACAGAAAATTTTGGTTTAGATTTTTACATGGATAAAATAGGCCGGCAGATAGTTAAGGCTCAGATTAGAGCGGTGCTGCGCGCCTATGTTTTATATAAGAATATCGAAGTTATGTTCCCGTTGATACAGAAGGCTGAAGATATGGATATGATTGGCCGCCTGGTAAGACTGGTAAAATCAGATTTAATTAAAGAAGGCATAAGGAAACAACCTAAGTCAAGAGCGGCTATCAAAAAAGAAGACATAGATGACATAAAAGTTGGATTTATGATTGAAATCCCCGAAGCGCTAATGGTTGCTAAAAATAGAGACAATATATTTAGGAGGGCAAAATCTACCCACTTCGGCAGCAATGATTTTACAGCTAGATTATTAAAAGGCAATAGAGAGGATGAAAACGTTACTTATTCCTTTACCAAGCTCCAACCGGATATTATGAAGGCAGTGGAGTTCTATGTAAGTACCTGCCGAAATTATGGATTAAATGCGGAATTCTGCGGAGAATTAGCCGGTTCAAAATCATTTGTCTTATTCCTTATATATCTGCATAGAAAGTTCAGGCTGATTAATACCGAGATTATTCCAAGCATGGACGCAGATTTGGTTGCCGAAATGAAGGAGTTTATACGCCATGTAGATTCAGAGGAATTAGATTCCCTGTTTGACGGCTATGAAAACATACCGCAGAGCGACACGGTTGCCGTAAAAAGACTGAATAAACTCGTAGAACTAAAGGTTTCCAGCATAGAAGAAAGAATTAAGCGCAGCCGCAAGTACGCAAGAACTCTCTGGAGAATATTGTTTGGCCACGCCCGGTATAAAATCAAAGAAGTAAAAGGTAATAAGCAAACCTTGGCAGGAGGGCTTCCGCTACTTTCTGTGTTATTTATTTTAGCTTCTTGTTTTGGTTTAGTTCCTTTCATGGCTTTGTCGCAGATAGAGAGGATAGAATCTTCTCAAAAAGAGGCAGAAGGAGCATTGGATCTTTTGTTTAGTAAATGGACTATGGGGTTAGATTTAAATAAAGAGAGAGACCGATTCGAAGCCAGGAAAATTATTTTTGAGAATGTCCGCGATATTACCTACGATATTTCCAAAGAGGTAAGAAGCTTAGACCGGTTTGAACGTTTTAATGACTTAGTTATAAGCCATATGCGCGGCTCGTGTATATTTAAGCATTATCTTTTAGCAGCCATGCTTAAGAGATTAGGCGTTCCAGATGAAAGAATGCGATATCTAACAGTTATGTTTCAGTGGAAACGTTTTGAGGATTATTACTCGGGCTTTCAATCAAGTTGCCCCAAGTCGATACAAAGCCTTATCGAAGCCCTAAGCAGTTATGTTTTTGTATATCATCTTGCTTTAGAAGTAGATTTTGAAGGTGATGGGAACTGGATTGTTCTTGACGCCACCTGGGATTTGCCGCTTAAGGCAGCCGGCTTTCCTGTTAATGAATACTGGGATGGTAAAAGCTCTACAAAATTAGCAGTGCCCGAGCCTTTGATTGCATTCGGGATGATCCATCGGCACAATACCCCACAAGAAAGAGAAAATTTTGTTCAAAGACAGATAAACGCAACCTATGTTGCTCATAAAGCTGAATTACGGGCTTTATATGACGCATTTGATAATTGGCTTAAAGAGATTAGGGGATACGCCGGCATAGAAGAATTTTTAAGAAGATATTTTTCAGCAGAAAGCAACCCGCGGACGGCGCAGCTTGTTTCTGTGGCATTAGCCCGGGGCATCATCGACGAGAAAATGTTAGCGATGGCGCTTGACTCTTTGCAGGCTGCGCATTCACTTCCGGAGGAGGCCACACCGAAATTCATAACTCACATAATCATGTGGCTAGAAATAATAAACCAAAGATATTTCATTCCTACTATCACTAAAAAATACAGATTAAATAGCTTGATCGAAATCTTAGCCGAGAATGAATATATTGACCTGAAAGGCAAAGCCATAGTTGATTTAGGAACTGGCTATCTGCCGTTTACCACCTATAATTTAGCCAGAAGGCTGGAGAATTCTTTAATATTAGGCGTTGATATTAATTACGCTTCTTTTGTCGTAAGAGATGCTGCTAAGTCGGTAGCTATATTTGATAGAGACGGTAATTTAGTTTCCGTATATAACGATAACGTGGTTATATTTCATAGGATGATTTTACACTGGCAAGAGACAAAGGATTATTTCACTGCGTTATTTGGCGCTTTAAAAGCCAAATGTTCAGATGGACGGACAACACATACTGAAGATGCAAGCAGGATAGTCGTAGATCCTATCAAACACATAAAGTTTAGCAGGCCCAATTTGGGTATTTTCAAGAATCCGAGATGCGACTTTGAGCTTGATTTTATTGAGGGAGAGGTTGGCGTTATTTGGACATTTAACGTGTTGTTGCATTATGAACTGAAAGATAGATGCGTCGCTTTGTTGCAGCTTGCAAATAAGTTACCAGATGGCGGGTTGATTATGGAAGGATACACCAGCCCTTCGGGCAGGACGGCGATTTATGCTATTTGGCAGAAAGTCGGAGACGATCTGTTAATGCGAGAATTTGGATTTTCTGCTGCTAACTTTAAGTATCCGCTTTGGCCATTACACGACAGCGACTATTTGGTTACGATTTTAAATAGCTTTGTAAGATTAGTCAAGTTAGACGAAGAGTTAAGAGAGAAATTAACGGCATATTATCCTGTATTGGCTTCGAAAGATTTACCGCTAGAGCTAAAAGAAGAAATACGGATGAGCCTCGAGGCGGTCGGCTATAAAGTCGAAATAAATAATGCCGGATTTTTTGTTATAAGATTTAATGGCGATACCGAAGGCATGATTAAATTAAGTTCTTTATTAAGGGACGTGGGAATATTCTTGTCGCCATCCAATGGAAATCGTTCCGGTATAGCAGACCCTTCGGCTAATGGCGATGGCCAAACCAGAGTTAACGCGGAAATCGCCCGCTTCGGTAGCCTGGATAAGGTTTTAGAGGAAAATGAGATAAAGAATGTAATTCTAAATGAGCCCAAAGTTTTAATAGCGATATCAAGATATGTCAGAATAAATTTTAATACTGATCCGACATTGATTTGGAGATTATTGCAGATGCGAGGCGTGCATTTTGCCCGAGCCCCTGACGGCTGGAGTATCGGCGCAGCCATCGGAGTATTAGATAAAGGTTCAAATAAAGAATATGCCATTATCCTTCCTCAAGATGTTTCCTTAGAAGATATCGCTCATGAAATCCAAGCCGTTTTAGTCCCCGGGTTAACTCACGAAGAAAATTTAGAGTTATCAAGAATACAAGGCAATTTCGCTAAATTAAAGAGAAAATTTGCCAAGAATAAATTGCCGCAGCGCGTTGCATTGGCAAAGCTTGGAAGATTTGGCGAGTTATCAGATCCTTTAAGGCAAGGCAACGCTTTAATTGATATCGAAACTATTATTTCAGGAGAATGGCAACTATTTGATATGGGCGGAGAGGCTGTAGTTTATAAAGGAGTGGTAGGAAACCTCATTATTGTTAAGAGAGTTCAGGGTACGCCCGATACCTGGGCATTCTTTAGTAATTTTGTTGCCAGTTTATTAGATGAATATTTATTAGCTAAAAAAGAATATTCGATATCTCATGTGCCTAAGCCATTAGGATGGTTCGAAAATGGACATTATTACATATATGCAAATGGTGGAGAAGGATTTCCGTGGGAAGGTAGCACCCAGATGCTGGAATGGCGAAAATTCTTAGGAATATTCGATATGGCAGGTTTTGATGTGCAATATGATACCTGTGATCAAGAAGGAACGACCGGGAAGAACATTGTATTAGATAATTATAGCTATAGCGAATATCTTAAGACGGAAATGCTGCCGGTTACTTGGCAGAGAATTGATTACGGTCCCGGAAGCCTGCCAGTAAGAAAAGAGAAGCTGGAGAGATTCTTCCAAGATAATCGTGCCGATTTAGAACAAGCTCTGGGCTGGAAATTTAGACTTTTAGAACTCGCCGTTATACGCATTATGAAATTAAGATTATCTGAATCGGAAAAAACAGAGTTTGAAGAGATATTCAGCCGTTATCAAAAAGAAATTATCAGTAATGAACTAAATACCGGTTCAGCTGATAGAAGGAAAAATCCCTTAGATACACCTTCGGGCCCGGGGATGATCTCCGGAATTTTATCAGTAATCCTTATTTTGGTTACATTTGTTTTCAATATCGCCGGCTGCGCTTCTAACAGAACAGTAATTAATAGCGGCAAAACAAGATTTGTATTGGCGGATATAGATAAACAGGAATTTAGGGATATCATTGCCGAAAATATAGTGCTTAGGTCAGAAGCTTGGCTTGAGCAGAATGCCGATGCATCAATAGAGCAAAAAATAGCCGCGGTAATAGAGATTTACGGATTAGAAAGTTTTTATTTGGACAATGCAAGGCGCCCGGTATTATCCGAGATTTTAGTAAAGCTCAATTTGCTTCCTCGGGAATTCCTGGGTACCTCTTTCGCAGAAGAGGTAGATAAATTCCAAAAGCAGATTTTAGAAGCCGGTAGCCAGATGGATTCGCTGGATAGCGAGGCTAAACTCTCCCGCTGGGCGGCCGAGGATAGTTATAAAACTTACGAAAGAGGTTTATTCACTTTAATCATACCTCCCGGTTCAACTTCCGTTGACGCAGCAGCTATGGTTCTAGAAAGAGAAAGGCTGCTGAGGGCTTATACTGCGGCTGATTCGTTAGCTAGCGTAAAAGAAGATGAAGCAGCAAAGAAGTTAGAAGAGCTAAGAAGTCAATTAAGAGAAATTGCCGGAGAAATTCTAAAGATAATCGAAGAATTCCAGTCCGGCCAGCCAAAAACTACTTCAGGAACTCCGTATTTAATTTTGCCTATGTTGGCTGTTTTATTTGCCGGCCTTATGCCGATGCCGTTTTTCGGCATGGTTTCTGTGGGCGCAAGTGATGAATTTGAGTTTTCCGATAATAAATGGTTGATTCAGGATGCATATAATCTGTTTGAAGTTGTCGATGGTGAACTTAGGCCTAAACAGGAAATTTCCGAGGGCATTCGATTAGATGCGCAGGCTAAACTCAATGGTTTAATCAAGAAAATAGCCGACAGTTTCGACAATATAAAAGAAAGAAGTTTTGTAACTAAAGATGGGACTAAATTTTCTGGTTTGGTACTCGAACCAGATTTAAAGGCAGAGACTACGATATTTATTGCGGTTGAGCACGGGAGAGAATTTTCCGGTACCGAGGCACTACTTCGCCTTGCGATAATGTGGGGAAGAAAACAGATAGATGAAGCAATACGTTTAAAGACAAGATTAATTATCGCTCCGCAACTGGATATTTTTTACCCAGATTATAATCCTATGTATGCCGATGCAGATAATTGTGCGGCTGCTATTTTTGATCAAGGATTTTCATCAACTGAAGAAGAGCAGGTGCATGGGTTAGTCAAGGAAGTATTTTGCGCGGCAGATTTTATGGTTCTTTTACATGATAGAGACGAGGAAGATAAGGATTTCGATATTCCCCTATTATTTGAGTTAATTTTCTCTGATAAGCTTTCAAGGGGAATTTTAGGTGGCGAGATAAAAGGAGAGTTGCTCAAGGCCGGATTATCAGAGAATGAGATTTTATTAGGGGTATATGTTCATGATCCCAACGAAGGAGAATACTCTCCTTTTAGATTAGTTGAATTGCAGAACAGTTTTGTCGGGAAGCCTTTTCTGGTGAGCGAAGTTTTCTATGATAACGAACAGAGAAGAATTGTCAGCGCCTCAATCCAGCTTAGCTATGCCCTTGAATACATTCAGGCATTCCTAAAACACAAGGACGAATTTAAATCATTTGATGCGAGGATTACAATCGCTTCTATTTTACAGAGTAATGGCGATTTAGAAGAGGCATTTAATGTAGTAATGGAGGCTTTAGAATATATAAGGGATAATAGGCCTACCCCGGAATACTCCCAAGAAAGCCTTATTGCTGCAAGAAAGATACTTTCCGAATACATAAAGAAATATCGTGGCATGTATCCGCGCAGGATTCCTCTCCCGGGATATATTAGAGACGTAAGAGATTTATTAAGCAATTATGCCAATCGAGGAGACATTTCGCGGTTGCCGTTTGAGCTAAGAGAAGTTTATCCCATACCGAGAAATATTGAACAAGTTAAGACATTTTCAGAAATTGTCGGGTTAGTTAACGACGGCAAGAGAAAGCAGATAGAATTTAAGCGCCTTATTGAAAGAAACCCCAACGGTAAATGGATAACTAGTTCGATACTGATAAAATTAGCAAAAACTATGGCTGGTGGAGACCTGTTGGGATTAAGACAGGCAATGTTTGCTAAGAGGCAACCATTCTTAAATAATGCTTTTATTAACGGTCTATTTATACACTACACAAGAGTTTCCAAAGACACGGGCAAAACGGCTATCATCTACATGCTGGAAGATGCCGGTTTGATTGCCCCAACAAAGTCTATCTTTGAGGTAGAGACTTTGGAAGAATTGATTGCCTTAAGAAAACATCGGGCTATTAATCAGATTCCCTGGAAGATTCTCTACGAGAGAAATCCTCACGGCAAAGACATTATCAAGGCAGTAGTTGCGCGTATGATTGAAGAAGAAAAAGAGGAACTAGGAGATGATTTCTCCAGGCTCAATGACCAGCATTTTAAGAAATATCGTGAATGGCTGGGAGAATCGGTTTATGGTCTTATCAATTGCTATGATAGGTTATACGCAACACAAATTACACTCGCAGGTAATGACACAATCTCGTTCATCCTCGATGATGTAGGAATTGTTAAGGCAGAGAAGACCTTCGCCAATGTCAGGAATTTAGAACAGCTAAAAGAATTATTAGAATCAAAACCGCATCAGGAGATTTATTGGGATGTTCTGTTTGAAATTAATCCTTTTGGCAAGGCCATAATATTAGAAATGCTTAAGAAGGAAGCAGAAGCAGAGGCGCTTCCCGATGCTATTTATTTAAACACGGGTAGAAGTGACGGCCACTTCAGAACGCCTCGTGCGTTCCTGGATAATAGAACTATAGGAGGCATGCTTAAATATTTCTACTCAAGAAGAAGCACTCGTCCTGATGCCTTGGGGAAAAGCTTGATTGTATTTATGCTGGAAGAATTAGGAGCTATTTCTCCGATGCAGTCGCTTTGGACAATACAGGACTTGAGGCAATTAAGAGGTTTATTAAGCGCAAAAAGGATAAAGAGAATCTATTGGGAGGAATTATTAAAATACAATCCTTATGTCTATAGGATTTTCGCAGAGATAATTGACAGCATCCCCGGAGTGGATTTGGGCCCGGACAGGCAATTCGCAGGCTTTAATTCTCATACGCCAAAATTAAAATTAGAGTATCTGGAATATCAGTCTATAGATAGATTAACCCACTATTGGACTAATTACGGAGCTTCGATAGGTAGGTCAGCTTACGATTATCTAAAAATAATGCACATCTTGGCTGTGCTTGAAGAAAATGTCTGGAATGTCTATAGGGCTGCAGATGCACTATCCATGGATACCGCAGCATTATATAGACTCCTTGCCGAATATAATATTAATCCTGACACAGAAAGATTAGCGTTAGCAAGAAAATATGCCCTTGCCGCCATAATCGCTCATCGAGGAAATATTTTGGCTGCATCATTTGACCAATCCTTGAGTGGGAAATTCGATAATTTAGCAGATATTAAGCCGACGGAAGAAGAATATCCTGAATTAAAAGGCAGGTATATCTACACTGATAAACGGGTAAGCGTTTTAGAGGCGATAGGTTTTATGCCTTTATTAGTAACGCTTAACAGGCAAAACTGGGATGTGGAACAGGCCTGGAGAGGCTTAGGGATTCAAAGCCGTCAGCTTCAATCAATCCTGTTTGATATATTCGGTCCGGATAAAGAAAAGCCGGATAGCTTCGGACATTTAATCAGCAAAAGAAACATTGTGCGCTTATTCGGGGCAGGATTGGTGGCTAAGCTTCCCGTAGAATTGGGGCAAAGAGTTTTCTTGCGCAGGATTGCTAAAGACGTTTATCTGGTAGATGCCAATGACAGCAATAATTGGATAAGATTTTCGCAGAAAGACAGAAGAGTTTACGTAGAAGTCCCCGAATATAAACAATACGCTGCGCTAAAAGGATTATTAATATTCACTCCGCAAGGCTTTGCTAATTTATCGATGAGTTATATTGCCGATGAATTTGCCGATAGGGTTTTAGAGAATGCCTACAGGTTGCCACGAAAGCAGGCAATAATGGCATATTTAAGAGAATCCGGCAGATCTTTTATGCCAACCCGGGTAGAGCAACAGATGGTTGGCCGGCGCATAAGAATTCCTGCTTTCTATATTTCTCGATTGCAGCCGGTGCGTATCTATAAAGAAAAAGGAAATTATGTGCGTTATTTGGCCTTTGAAGATACAACCGATGCAAATAATTTTGTCATATTTGAAAGAAAAGGAGATAAGGTATATCTTGTAGGCGAAGGCGCGCTTAGAGATGATGTTGAAGTCGTAGAGCAAAGGGTGTCAGAGAAGAAGACGTTATTGAGGCCGTATAAAATGGCAGCATTTGGAGAATTTGATCGCAGGATTCACCGCCCCAGGGAAGAAATAATCGGCGTTTTGGGAGGAGTCCAAGGGGTAACCGTCGGGTCAGAAGTTAGATGGTTCTGGATGGATAAGTTTGATGTTGAACGAAGGCAGGGCAATTCACGCAGGGAATCAGAATGGCAAAGAGATAAGGTCATTTTAAGAAACCCGGAAACCAGAAAGATAGTAACCGTAATAACCAGGGTTGCCTACGATGAAATTACCATCGAGGGAATCGGTAAAGACGGTAGGTTAATTCCTATCAAATCAGATTACGTAAATATCAGTACTATTGTCTGGGACGAACAATTTAGGGCTTTTGTATCTAAGAGATTGCGGGATAATTTCTCGGCCACTCAAACCGGTGCATCCGGCTCAGCTACCCGCCAGGTCCAATTTGTATTTGATACGGTTTCCGGGAAGATAATTAGGAAAGACTATCGTTCGCCCGGGGATCCACGAAAATATCCAGGCGTATTTTGTATCTGTCCTGTATCGGTGCCGATAATCGGCTTAATCTTATTGGCTTGGTATCTGGCAAGAATGAATCAGCAAAAGATTTTGACCTCCCAGTTAAAATCCCGCGCGCCGAATTTGTATAATTTAGCTGATTTAATCTTTAATCCAGAAAAGTTTTTGAGGCTGCTGCATATAAAGAATAGCTCCATCTTCCGTGGCTGGTGGAGAGCTTTAGACGCAGCAGCCTTAAGTTTTAGAATATCCTTAATATTAGGTTTGATTATTTTGGCTATGCTCCACAAAAATTATGATTTTCTGCCTTCCGCCATTTTCTTAGCCGCTACTCAAACATCCAATATGCCTAAGAAGCCATCAGATGATTTAGCCGCTATTGAAGCGAAATTTGAAAGATATCAAAGGCAGATAATAAAGACATTCGGTAAAGAAATTCCTGTCGATCTCCAAGATCTTACGGCTAAAATCGAGCGGGGCTTGGAGATATTACACAAAGATGTTGTTTCTGCCGACCAGCTGCACGGGAATTTGCTTAGCCGTGGCGCATTTTCGCACCGTGCCTGCAGTAACGAGGAAATAAGATTAAAACAGAGATTGAGCAAATTCCACATCGTCTGCAAAGGCCTACGCGTATTGCTTAATACACTTGTTTTAGAAATAGAGAAAGCTAAAGATAAAAAAGCCGAAGAGGCAAGGAGAGCGAAAGTATCTACGCCAATAACCACATTAACTGAGCCTGCCGGTTCATCGGCAGCAGAGCCGTCAGCTGCTTCCTCTATTTTTGCTGGATTAAGGTCATGGTTAAAAAGATTAACAAGCTTCAGTGCTTTATCCGGTTTGATTGCAGTATTTGTAGCCGTATCAGGTTTATTTGTCGTGCCTTTCTTTGGCGTTACGGTTGCAGGGCACAGTGACAATGATAAAGGCAGAATTTTAAGGAATAATTATCAAGCCCTGGCCGGAGAAAGGCATTTTCTCTCCCGTGGTATACATCTATCGCATATCAGGCTTCCGGAAGAAAAAGAGGTATTAGATCAGCGCATACTGCGAGCCCCTGATAAAGTTCTGCTTGAGTGTCATCCTGGCGTTGGGTTACTAGGTAGGTTTGCAGGTTGGCATCCTCAAACTGAGGCGCTGTCTTATAATGTAGCATTTCTGCAAGAGAATAAAGAAGAATTGCATACCGTTTTGGCCGTATCGGCAATCGGAGCAAAAGGCCAAAGGCTTCAAACTTGGGTAGTTGTAGATATCGACGGTACATTTGTTGTGCTTGAGCATATTAAACACAGCACTCTTCCGGCAGAATTTGTTATGGACGAGAAATCATATGATCAGCTTGCGCCTTATACCAGAGCATTCATGCCGTTACCGAGAGTCATGCTTGTGCCTTCGGATAAACTAAGATTTGTTTCCGACGGTTATGAATGGATAGAATTTCCTGTGCCGCAATCTCCAAGATTTGACTCTGACCTAAGATATTGTTTTGCGTTGCCAAATTTAAGCGATACGTATAGAGATGGAATCTCGAACAAAACTTCAAGAATGCATCTTTCTGCAGCTGAGAGAAAAGTCATCTATGAAGGTCCCGCAAGAGAAGAGAAGCAACGCAGATTAAAACCATTCAGCCTGCTTAATCTTGTTTTGAATGCATTTATGATAGTTACGCTAGCGACAACGCATTCTCCGGATAAGAATCTGATAGCTATAGTGAGCGCTATTATGATTATCAGTGCGGTTGCGGCTATTTTTGTTACCGCTGCTAGATTTAGAAAAGCGCATGTTATGCAGTTAGAAAAAATTGTTGGCGATTACTTAATTTTTAAAGAAGAGGCGACAAAAGATTACAAGATTTTTACTTTCAAGAAAGGCCTATATTGGGCTCTTCCATATGCTGGCGTTATTGTATTAGAAGCAATCGCGTTTTTTATATTCACTCTACAGTACGGATCAATGCCGGCGGTTATTATTTTAATCATTGCATCATCTTGGTTGGGGCTGATATTCGCTTATCATCTTACAAAAATGTCGCATATTAAATTTAATGCAAGAGAAAACATGGCAGAGCATCAAGGCCAATTCTGCTTTGTCTTGCCTGTTATGGCGGCTACCGTTAATTCAAATCAGCTTACCTTTGAGCAGGCTAAAGCTAAGGGCCTTGCGGTAATTGTAACGGCCGCAGAGACCGATGAGACAAGTTCTGTATTCAGAAATTGGTACAGGACACATCTCTGGGCAATGCGCAGTAGCCTCGATTACAACAGATCTGTTCTTGCAGCGAGCAAGAAAAATCTTAGCCCATTAGGCGTATATTTGTGGCAACAGGGAAATTCTGTAGAGGATATTCAGAACGCTCGAAGGTTATTACTAAGAAGATCTGCATTCCAAGATTATCGGCCGCGCAAGAAATTATTGGAATTTGGCGCAGGAGATACAAGCGTTGCCTGGCAGATAGCAAGCCTTAACGCGGAACGCGGCCTTGATGTTATTGCTACTGATCCTTGGGATATGCGGATTGTTGAATATTTAAAATATGCCACAGAATTCGAACAAAGAAAACTTATCGCGCAGGAGGCAGGGTTAGATAATCTGGCTGTAGCAAGGGCAAAGGCAGACATGCTTATTTATCTACCCGATGATTCCGTTGATTATATTTTGTTGGTTAACCCTTGCATTCCGTTAATCAGAGATTTGGTGGTTTTGGCTAGAGAGTTCGGGTTGGCTAAGAAGCTCAGGAGTAACGGCGTAATTGTTATAAAGGCAGATAGCAGTGTTATAGAGCATTATTCGCGGTTATTCGCTGGTATTTTGAGATTTTCCAAATTGAAAGATTATGGCATATTTAGAGTGGATTTAGATGAAAGTTCCGACTGGCAAGATGAAATATTCAAGGGTTCCTTGTATGTAGCTAAGAAAGTCTCAGTCAGTACTCAAGAGGCGCAACAGAGAGAAGCAAGAACTTCCAGCCTCGGTTGTTTCTTCGGCCTGCCCGCCATTGCTTCATTGGCGGGCCTACCGATTATGGCGATGTCCTCTGCAAGCAAAAGGCGAGTAGCTATTTATAGCGCTCCGCATAAAGATGTTATGATTGAAGTAGCTTGCGGCGAAGACCCCAATGGTTTAACAATCGAAGAAGTGAATCGCCGCGCTGTCAATTTTAAATTTGATCTTTTCCGACGTTGGAATACGCCGCCAACCAGCACACCAGCTGTAAAAACTAACCTAGGATGTTTCTTTGGAATCCCAGTTTTAGGCTTAGCCAAGAAAGATACAGAAGGCAGTCAAACAGGTTCAAATAAAGTTGAGAGAAAAATTACCGTAGAAATTTCAGAAGGAATTCATATAAGGTCGGCTTGTAGAGTTATGAATTTTGCTACGAAATCGATGGAGAAGCTCGGGGTAAGAATTTATATTAAAGATCTTCGTAAAGGCGAAGAGATAGAGGCGATAGAAGTTTTATCGTTGATGAGTTTGCGGCTGGAGTGTGGCAATAAGATTATTGCGAGAGCGCAAGGAAATCAGAGTGTTGAAACCTTAAACAATATTCTTTCTGCCCTAGAAAAGATTCTCCACGGAGAAGATTTCGTAGGTGAAGTTTCAGGTTTATTTTTAGCAGAGGAAGACACAGCTATAAATACCGCAGAATCAAGAAGTGATGTTTCAAATATCCCGCCAAGCCGGATAAAACAGATAACTATAAACGGTGTAAAGCAAGAATTTGGAATTGCCAGGAGAATTTTGTTGTCGCTTTTAGAAGGCGAATTTATTTTTAGTTTATTGTTATTAGAGGACAGTTTATCAATAGGTATCTTGCCCAGATTAGATGGCGAAAAAGAAAATCATCATCAAGATATCAAAGAACCCCCCAATACAATTGATGAAGTCATAGTGGGATATTCTGTTGTAAGAGAGATACCAAAATCCTTGTGGTTGTTGCCGGATTACCGTCCGGATACGGAAGAAGACCTAGAATGGATTAGATATAAGGATAATAATATAAAGTTTGCCAGATTTCTTTTTGAATTAGGTTTTGGCAGTTTAGATGATTTCGTGATAGTGACA
Organism: Candidatus Omnitrophota bacterium; assembly: GCA_016867135.1. Taxonomy (GTDB): domain Bacteria; phylum Omnitrophota; class Gorgyraeia; order VGKH01; family VGKH01; genus VGKH01. The sequence continues at coordinate 5,398 of VGKH01000013.1, read as the reverse complement.
CTGAAATTCGCAGGGGCTCCAGGCCGTTGCAAAAGAGCAGATTTTACAGTTGGTGAATTAGCAAAGCAGGCTTTGTCGGATGAATCATCGAGCAGCGTTTCAGCTGGCTGTTTCTTCGGTTTGCCAGCAGTCGCTGCTGCTGCGGACTCGCCAACAAGTTATATACCACAAGGCAATACTTTTCCATCTAGCTATGCTGTTTATATCCACGCATTAGTTGCCGCAGATATACAACGGCACAAGGGCGATAAAAGACTTTCATATCACATTAATGCCGCTCAACAGGTAGATGTTAATGCCCTTTGTGATGGCTTTAGGGTACAGTCTGCGTTGCTTGAAGGTTGGCAGATTAAGGTAGTTATTTCCAATATTGATAGCCGAGCCTTAGGATGGGCGTATGAGACATTAAAGGAAGGCGTTTCTGGTCTTCCGTGTTTGGTAGAGACACATTTAGTTTTAATGGACAATAATGATCTAGGGCAACTGGAGCACTTTAGGGAGAAATTCTCTGTTTTTACTGGCATAATGTGTAACATGGGTGGAGCTGTTTTAAAACATCAGCAAGTATTGGCAGGAATTTTCTGGCAGAAGATAGAGCAAGGTGGATGGTTTCAAGTCGATTCTTATGATTTACTTCGTATTTTAGAGGGCATTTCCGGCGAAGAAGGAACAGTAGACAATCGATATACGCATATCGTCAAAATAGGAACCGAGAGGGGGCGATCAAATGTCGCCGGCTGTTTCTTTGGCCTGCCGATGTTAGCGACAACACAAGTGAAATCTCAATCTCGGCCAGAAGAAGTATTTAATGGCTTGTTGCCCAGCAAAGATACGGTGCCTCCGTTTAAGATTAAAGCGGTGGAGAATATCCACTTGATCGCTAAGAGCGAAAGAATATCAAGGGTAAGCCTGACAGATATTATCCTGCCTTTGGATATCAGGCACGAGGATGTTTACATAGACTTAGTAAGCGACAGGCGCGTTTTGCATCAGGATGAATGGGCGCAGATCATGAGAGAATCGGTGTTTGGTAGGGCTCCTCAATTTGAGGCTATAACCGAATTCTTATCTGTCTATCGCAGAAGCCAGATGATCTATTTCATCCAGCAGCTTCACTCTTTGGGCATAGAAGCAACTGTTAATGAAGATAATAATAAAGTCACGGTTAGCGCGCTAGGATTCTTGCCTAATTTAGAAGATAAGATTTTGGCGCGAGGCATTATCTTAGGTTTAGCCCTTTATATCGAAGGTGGCATATTAGTAGCCCTTGATTCAAACAATAGAGATTGCATAACCTTAACTTTTGCCGAGGGAGTATATACCAAGGATCATCTTGATTATGTCGCCAAGATTTTAGGTAAAATCTATAACCAGAGAGATAATATCCGGACCATTGGCTACGTCTTAGACGGAAAGATCGATGAAGAATCATTTAAGAAAGAAGAAGCGCCGATATCATTCAAAGTTGCTGTATATGAACCCATCGCACTTATCGACAGAGAAACTAGATTGGCTCGCTTAGAATCGGCTGGCCTTAATCCTTTCTTGTTAACCTCCGATGATATCCTTATTGATATATTGACCGATAGCGGAACCGGTGCCCAGAGCTTAGAACAATGGTCAATGATGTTGGTCGCTGACGAAGCCTACGCCGGTAGCAGAAGCTTCGCCCGGTTAGCTGCCGCAGTAAAAGATATTACAGGATTTAAATTTGTTCTGCCTACGCATCAGGGCAGAGGCGCAGAGAATGTCTTTGACAGGGTAGTTATCAAAGAAGGCCAGGTCGTTATTGCCAATCTGTTTTTTGATACGACCGCTGCCCACATCGATGACAAAAAAGGCAAGCTCTGCGAAGTGCCGGTAGATGAGATATACGATCCATCCATATTGAGCGATTTCAAAGGCAACATAGACCTAGTCAAATTAGAAAAAGCAGTGGAAGAGCATAAAGGTAATATTGCATATGTATTGATTACCATAACTAATAATACCGGCGGCGGCTTGCCTGTTTCAATGGAAAATATCAGAGGCGCCCGGGAAATTTGCAGTAAACATGGCCTCTTATTAATTATGGATGCAGCAAGATTCCTGGAGAATGCCGAGTTCATCAAAGAAAATGAGCCGGGATATCAGGATGCTCCGCTTCGCCATGTTGTCAGGGCGATGTGTTCATATTTTGACGGAATGCTAATGAGCTCCAAGAAAGACGCTATCGTCAACATTGGAGGTTTTATCGCCCTAAACGATGAACAGTTATACAGAAACCTGGCGCCGGTTAACGTGCTTATTGAGGGATTTCCTACTTATGGCGGTCAAGCCGGTTATAGCATGGAAGCCCTAGCTAGAGGTTTATATGAGGGTTCAGATGAAGACTATTTAAGATACAGGCTTAATGACTTAAGATATTTGGCAGATAAATTATTAAGTTTAGGGATACCGATTGTAGTGCCGGTCGGAGGGCATGCCGTATTTGTTGACGCGGGAAGATTCTTACCGCATATCCCCAAAGTGCAGTTCCCCGCCCAGGCCTTGGCTAATGAATTATATCTTGAGAGCGGCATAAGGGGAGTTGAGATTGGAACACTTCTTGCAGGACGAGATCCAGCGACAGGAGAAAACAGATTAGCCGCTAATGAATACGTGCGCCTTACTATTCCCAGAAGAGTTTATACCAAAGAACACTTGGATTATATTGCCTATATGCTTTGGAGGGTTTATCAAAGAAGAGAAGCAATCAAAGGATTGCAATTCGCTTACGAACCGCCTGTCTTGAGGCATTTTCAGGCTAGATTCTCCTGGGCTGAAACAGCAAATGTTGCTGCCGAGTTGCATCAGCGTAGCGATGATCCTAGCGCCGGATGTTTCTTCGGTTTGCCGATTGCTGCTGTTTCGGTTAGCAATAGAGAACCCCTCAATCTTACTTTCAAGCTTTCTCCTTGGGAATTAGAGCCTGAAGAAAGAAAAAGAGCGAGAACTCAAGTTTTTGGGTGGGGTTACTATCAAGAAGATCGCATTTTTTACCCATGGGGCTCAAGGCAATCTCCGGCCTTACTTGCCTTTCTGGGCGATAAACTAATAGGCGCTTATGGATTTTTCCCTTCTTGGAACGATCGATTGCGTCTACCTGCATGGCTGCCGGATTCTATGCAATTCGCAAGGGGGATATTTGTCATACCAGAAATGAGAGGCCGAGGTCTTTCTCGAGCATTGGCGAGAGAATTATTAGGGCGTCTTAAAGATTTGGGCTATACGCATTTTGCCATTGGGGTTCCGCGCGCAGAGATGTTCATACGTAGAGATGATAGTACTCAAGGATATGTCACGATGCTGCTTGCTTTGTTAGAGGCGGCTATTATTCCAGGCAGTGTTTTTATATACAAGGATAAGATTGCGGCATTTATCATTGATCTTAATAGATACGACAGGAGTTTGTTGGCCCTAGAAAGGTCTAGCAGAAGTCAAGCCTACTGGGTAGATCCGTTTATAGGCGATATATATCGTTTTCAAGTAGTTAAAGAGGAAGGAGGCTTTGTCTTTGCTGCTGATGGGACGTGTTGCCGGAGACAAGATGTATACCATAATATATATCAAGCGGAATACGTCGCAAGAAGAGTAAGGAAAACCCTACCAAATCGTGCTGGAGTCGCAGCCGACCAAGCACTGCTGGAAAAAGTAGGTAGTATCTGTTTTTCTGGCTGCGCAAAGGCAGATGTTAGTCGCCGCATCGGATGCTTCTTCGGCCTGCCGGTTATAGCGATGACACAAGAGGAGGGCGTGACAAACAGCGAGTCTTTAGGTCAGATGTTCAGGTATTTGATAGCTGCCCAGCTATTCGGGTTGGTGGATGATGGCTTTGTAAGTGCGGCAAAAGATTTTGTCACTGGCGAGGTAGTGCCTCGCGCAAAAGAATGGGATAGAGAGGGCTCCCACAAGCGCGGCAGCGAAATTGTCATTCCCGGAAGTTTCCGGCAGGTGATCGATCATTTGGCAGGATTAGGTTTTATGGGTATGAATGTCCCCGAGGCATTTGGAGGCACGCAGATGAACTATTTGGATATCTATCGGATTATCGAGGAATTTTCTTTTGGTTCAGCTGCGCTGGGTGTGACAGCCTGCGTCCACTCTTCGACGGTAGACGCGATCAAACAGCATGGAACTGAAGAACAGAAACAGCGCTATCTGTCTGAAATGGCAAAAGGAGAAATCGGCGGCATAGCAATTACTGAGCCTGAGGTTGGTTCTGACCCGGCAAACATGCAGACAAAGGCAGAAGAAGATAAAGAAGATGCAGAATATTTTATTCTTAACGGCGTAAAGACCTTCATCACTTCTATTGGCTTGGCAGGAGTTTATATTGTATTTGCAGTAACAGGTTACGACGAGGCAAAGCAGAAAAAAGAGATAACCGCTTTTCTCGTCGATGCAGATACCCCCGGTTTCTCCATAGGGAATATAGAAGAAAAGCTCGGCCAGAAAGCTTCGCCTACCGGCGAGCTGGTATTTGAGAATTGCCGCGTACATAAGAATCAAATACTGGGTAAGAGTGGTAAGGGATTAGCAATCGCATTTTCGATGTTAGCCGGCGGCCGCATTGGTATCGGCGCCGAGGCATTAGGAATTGCCAAAACAGCATTAAAAGATGCCGAAGGCTATGCAGCAGAGCGTAAGCAATTCGGCGTAACCATTAATCAGATTCCTGCCATCAGTGAGAAGCTTTTAGATATGCGTTTTGCTGTAGCGAGCGCCGAACTTTTAATTCATTACGCCGCTTACTTAAAGGATAATCCTGAATTAGGAGCCGCCTACTCTATAATTTTAGCTGCTTCAAGCGCAAAACTATTTGCGTCAGAAGAGGCAATTAAGGCGGCTGATAATGATATCCAGATCCATGGCGGCTACGGATACATAAAGGAATATCCCGCCGAAAGATTCCTGCGCGATGCCCGCGTGACCAAGATTTACGAAGGCACCTCAGAGATCCAGCGGTTCCTTATCGCGCGCACCTTGATAGATATCTTTAACCCAGAAAAAGAAGGGGCAATTCAAGATTTTGTTGAAATTGATGAGCTCACAAGAATGATCGATAGCTATCTAAGTCAATATTTTGCTCTCCCCGAAAACGACAAGTCGCTTGAGCCTTTATACAGGGATATCAAAAAATCCGAAAAGTTCTTAATATTAGCGTTAAGAGAATTAAGGCTATCTCAAGATAAACACTGGTATGAAGAAACCATAGGTAACATATTCGTCTATTTGACTATCAGCCGGCTGTTGCTTTTTGTCACCGTGTCGTTGCATAATTTGCAGGCATTTGGTTTAGAAAAAGTAAATTCAGACTTCATTAACGCCTACAAAAAATATACAAGATTAGCTGCGTTCCTTTTAAAGCAGGCAATTC
>VGKH01000012.1 GCA_016867135.1 Candidatus Omnitrophota bacterium | reverse complement strand
ATCGGCAGCTCCCTGGAGGCCCAGGTAATAATCAGCGCGGATGACCCAAAATGGCTGAAATATTTTACGCAAATACAGAAGCAGCTAAGCTCTTTTTTCATAGTGTCTGACGTAAGGTTGGTAAAAGTCAAAAAATTAAATAAAGACTTGACGGAAAATGGTTTTTCTGGTTTATTTATTGAGGTTCAGAAGGCGCCCGGCAACAAATGCTTGCGTTGCTGGAATTATTCTGATACAGTAGGTAGGGATACCACCCATACTGCCTTATGTTCGAGATGTCTTGAAGCAATCAGTGGAGGTTTTTAATGAAGGCCAAGATGAACAAAAAAGATCTAAAGGTTTATAAAAAACTGCTTACGGAAATAAGAGACAATATCATTGACCAGATAAAACATATTTCGGAATCTACTCAGAAATCCCAAAGAGATGCTTCGGGGGATATATCCGGCTACTCATTTCATATGGCCGATGTAGCTACCGATACCTATGACAGGGAATTTTCATTGAGCCTTGCCTCTAATGATAGGCAATTACTTTATGATATAGATGATGCCTTAAAGAGAGTAGAAGAAGGCACTTTCGGTATGTGCGAAGAGTGCAGTAAGCCAATCACAAAATCTCGACTAAAAGCCATTCCTTATACAAAGCTGTGCCTAGGTTGTCAAAAGAAACGGGAAAAATAATCTCGTAAGTTTATTTAATCCTATCGCCTTAAATTACATGTTAAATATAATCGTTTTTGTGTTGGTTATAATAGCCGATCAGATCTCAAAGAACATGCTTTTTAGCAATCTTTCTTTGGGGCAATCAGTCCCGGTTATCCCGCGCATATTTCATATTACCATGGTTTACAATACCGGGATTGCTTTTGGTCTGTTTAAGAATCAGACGGTTTTATTTAGCGCAATTTCATTTTTCGTTATCGTTTTGATAATTTTTAGTATTCTTGAACAAAAGAGAAGAAAAGACATCAATCATCTTGAGGTTTTTGCGCTTTACTTGATTTTATCCGGCGCCATAGGCAATCTTATAGACAGGTTTCGATTTGGTTACGTGATTGATTTCTTAGATTTTCGTGTCTGGCCGGTTTTTAATATTGCCGATTCGGCCATAACTATTGGAATGATTTTAATTTTAATAAGATGTATCCGATTATTCTTCAAATAGGCCCATTAAAAGTATATTCCTATGGTTTGATGATAGCCATAGCTTTTTTGGTATGCATTTTTCTTGCCAGGAAAGAAGCGCGCCATTATAACTTAGACCCAGATAAGATTTATGATTTATCATTTTTTGTTTTGGTAAGCGGGATAATCGGGGGAAGAATCCTTTATGTAATCCTCAATCTACCTTATTATCTGGAGAACCCTAAAGAGATAATAATGCTTCATCATGGAGGCCTGGTTTGGTTTGGCGCATTCGGTTTCGCCCTGATCGGCGGGATAGTATTCTTAAAGAAAAATAGTTTACCAATTTTCAAAACTTTAGATTTTCTTGCTCCTTACATAGCTTTGGGCCATGCGATAGGCAGGATTGGTTGTTTTTTAAATGGTTGTTGTTACGGCCGGCCGGCGATATGGGGGGTATATTTCCCAATCCATCAAGATAAATTAATCCCTATTCAGCTTTTTGAGTCGGTTTTTCTTTTGATACTTTTCTTCATCCTGATTAATTTCAGAAAGCATAATCACAAAACCGGGATGACATTTTCTTTGTATGTGGCTTCGTATTCATTATGGCGTTTTGCTATTGAATTTTTGAGGGCAGACACTCCTAGGCATTTTTTCGGCTTAACTATCTTCCAGATAATAAGTATAGTTTTGTTTTTTGGTTCACTATATGCAATCTTATACCTTAAAAGTCGAAGATAAATCCGAAGGGCAAAGGCTGGATTTATTTTTAGCTGTAGAATTCAAGGATAAATTCTCCCGCCGATATCTGCAGCAGATTATAACCGATGGGCATGTTCTCCTTAACGGCAAAAAAGTCAAAACGCACCATAAGCTAAAAAATGGCGATCAGATCGCTATAGACTTTCCTTCCGAAGCTAAGACAGATATTCAACCTCAAGATATCCCCTTAGACATTGTTTACGAAGACAGTGATTTATTGGTAATCAATAAACCCTACGGGATGGTTGTCCATCCGGCGCCCGGAAATTATTCCAATACTTTGGTAAACGCGCTTGTGCATCACTGCGACAAACTCTCTGATATAAACCAGTCGTTCCGGCCGGGTATTGTACACCGTCTGGATAAAGATACTTCCGGGCTTTTATTGGTTGCGAAGAATAATCAGGCGCATATGAACTTGGCTAAACAATTCCAGGATCATAGCATCAAAAAGAAATATGTTGCCTTGGTCCATGGAGAAGTTGAGTTTGATGAAGGCCAGATAGAGGCTCCTGTGGGCAGGCATCCTCGCATCAGAGAAAAAATGGCGGTAACTTTCAAGCAATCAAAAGAAGCAAAAACTATCTATCGCGTAATAAAAAGATCCAAAGGGGTCAGCTTGCTAGAGCTTTATCCTCAGACTGGAAGAACTCATCAATTAAGGGTGCATTTAGCGTACTTGGGTCACCCCATCTTAGGCGACAAAAAATACGGCAAGACGCAAGACCGGTGCCGTCTTGCCTTGCACGCCAAGAGCATCGGTTTTGTGCATCCCCGCACCAAGAAAAATATGGAATTTGAATCCGAGCTCCCCGCAGAGTTAAAAAATTTATTGCAAGAATAAACTTGTTTTTGTAAAAGAAATTATATATAATATATAACAATAAAATCAAAATGAATAAAAGGAGGCAGGTTTTATGAATATAAGGGCAAAGACTGTCACGCCAATTTTAATAGTTTTGATTGCGGTATTACTCGTTTTAGCCATGTCATCATTATTGCTTCTTAAAAAAGAGAAAGACTCAAAAGCCGCAGTAGAAAAAAGACTGGAACAGGCCGAAGGTATAGTCGGGTCATTGCAGGCGAAGCTGGATGAGTCAAATAAACTAGTATTACAACTCAATGAATCAAAAAAAGATTCAGACGGAAAAATTGAAATGTTGACCAAAGAGATAGCTCAGGCCAAAGATAACACGAGCACATTAGTGGCCGAGCGCGATAGCCTTAAATCCGAATTAGAAGCTATCAAAGCTTCAAAGGACGATATCGTGGGAAGATTGAATACCGCCCAAAAAGATTTAGAGGAAGTGCAGGTAAAATTAAAGAGCGTTACGCAACAAAAAGACGCCTTAGATAAACAACTTAAGGACCTGGAGGCTGCGGGAGTGCAACTGGATAAGATCGTAGTGAACTATTCCGAGTCTACAGAAGGTCAAGTTATGACAGTAAACAAGGAATACAATTTTATCGTCGCTGGCTTAGGCCAAAGAGATAATATTCAGTTAGGACAGATGCTTTATCTTTATCAAGGCGATAATTTTATAGGAGAATTGAAAGTAGAAAAAGTTGAAAATGCGATGTCAGTGGCTACGCCTGTAGGGCCCGATATAATCTCCGTCGTGAAGGAAGGCGACACAGTAAAGACGAAAAAATGAATCTTTTAGTTTCACCCTCGTCCCGCCTAAGAGGAAGAATAATACCCCCGCCGTCAAAATCTTACAGCATAAGAGCCTTTATCATTGCTTCCTTAGGAGAAAAATCCTTAATAGTAAATCCATCTTTTAGCGATGATGTTAGAGCGGCAATTCATTGCTGTAAAAGTTTAGGCGCCCGTATCAAAAAAATCAAAAATAATATTTGGGAAGTGCGAGGTGTCAAGGGCAAGATTCATTTCCCCTCGGTATTAAATACTAAAGAATCAGGCACTACTTTACGTTTTTTATTGTCTTTGGCAGCGTTGAGTCCCAAGAAAATGACTATAGCCGCAGAAGGGACGCTTAAGTCAAGACCAAATAAACCTTTGATTTTAGCATTGAGAAAAATTGGCGCTCAAATGCAAGGAAGAGGAAAAAATGAAAGCGCGCCAATTATTATAAACAAAGGGAAAATTAAATCTGGGAAAATTAAAATTGACGGAACGCTAAGCTCCCAATTTATCTCATCTTTGTTGATAGCCATGCCTCTGCTGGATGGAGATTCTATTATTGAAATTACCGGAGATTGCTTGGTATCTGCTCCGTACATTGGTATGACCTTGTCCGTTCTTAAACGCGCCGGGATAAGAATAAATAAAAAGAATCAACGTACTTATAAAATTAGAGGCAAGCAGGCATTTAAAGGATTGAAAGTATTTAAAGTTCCGGTTGATTATGGTTTAAGCGGATTCTTGATGGCTGCGGCTTGCCTGGCCGATTCAAACATAATTTTAGAAATTGAAAAAGATAATTTGGTCCAGGCTGATAAAAAGATTATAGATTTATTAAAGAGGATGGGTATCAAGCTAGATATTTCTAGGCAAGCTATAAAAATAAAAGGGCCTCAGCAGATAAGAGGCGGAGAATTTGATTGTTGTGATTGCCCGGATTTGGTCCCGGTTTTAGGCGTTTTGGCATTATTTGGTGATAAAAAAAGCCGCATCTATGGGATCGGGCATCTGCATGCTAAAGAATCTGACAGGATCAGCGATTTTAGGCAAGAACTGATTAAATTAGGTGCAAAAGTCTTAGAATCGCAAGATGAAATGATTATTTACCCAATTAAAGAATTTAGGCAAAAGTGCGTAATCAATCCCCGCAGAGACCATAGATTGGCCATGGCATTTGCCGTATTGGGCTTAAAGACCCTCCTTACCATCAAAGATATTGAGTGCGTGAGTAAGTCTTATCCCAGTTTTTTACAAGATTTGAGAAAGCTGGGAGCCAACCTAAAGATTACCTAAGCTTCATCTATATACTGCGTCAAATATCAAGTTTAAACAGAAAATTATGGTGGGATAGGGTATTTTAACTGAGCAAAAACTATTTGACAGTCAATAGGTTTTGATATATTATGAGAGACAAACAAAAGGAGCTTAAAATGGCCAAAATCTTTGATTATTTAAAGAAAACATTTGACTTTGTCCTAGGTCTTTTTTCTAATGATATGGGTATTGACCTTGGGACTGCCACTACCCTTGTTTATGTAAAAGGCGAAGGGGTTGTTTTATGCGAGCCTTCAGTCGTTGCTATTCAGAAGGATACCACGCATGTCCTAGCTGTTGGCGAAGAGGCAAAGCGCATGCTTGGACGCACTCCGGGCAATATAGTTGCCATTAGACCAATGAAAGACGGAGCCATTGCAGATTTTGAGATTACCGAAGCGATGTTACGCTATTTTATAAAGAAAGTACACAGGCGGAAAGTCCTGGTTCGCCCAAGAATTGTTATCGCTATACCTTCAGGAATCACTGAGGTTGAAAAAAGAGCGGTTAGAGATTCTGCGGAAAGAGCGGGGGCGCGGGCAGTTTTCCTAATTGAAGAACCGATGGCTGCAGCGATCGGAACTGGACTTCCAATAGTAGAACCGGCGGGCAATATGATCGTAGATATCGGTGGCGGAACAACAGAAATGGCAATTATTTCTTTAGCCGGTATTGTATTTTCTAAATCTATTAATATTGCTGGCGATGAAATGGATGTAGCTATCATAGAACATATAAAGAAAACTTACAATCTGATGATCGGTGAAAGAACTGCCGAAGAGATAAAGATAAGGGTTGGTTCGGCATATCCGCTAGATGAAGAGCTGACCATGGAAGTAAAGGGGCGAGATTTAGTTTCAGGCTTGCCTAAGATGGTTGTGATTTCATCTTCAGAAGTAAGAGAAGCGCTGCAAGAGCCGATTAGGGCAATACTTGAAGCCGTAAAGATTACGCTTGAAAGAACCCCTCCGGAATTATCTGCCGATTTAATTGAGCGGGGGATAGTTCTTGCCGGCGGAGGTTCTCTTCTTCGCGGCCTAGATAAATTGATTTCCGAAGAAACTGGCCTGCCTGTGCACATTGCTGAAGATCCTCTAACCGCCGTAGCTTTAGGAACCGGGAAAGTTTTGGATGAAATTAAGTACTTGAAGAAAGTCACCGTTACAAAGAAAATAGATTTCTAAACCATTCTTACTATCAAATGTGATAAGATTTAAGAAAAAATTTTTATTTCCTTTTACCGCCTCAATTCTTATTCTTATCATTTTTTTCTTTCAGCCCCCCGCAGTTTTAAATCTAAAGAATGCTTTCGTTGATATATTTTCTTTCCCCATAAGACTCACCAGAGGAATTTTTAACGAAGTAAGATTGGTTTTCTCCTATCATAAATTGTACAAAGAGAACTTATCTTTTAAAAAAGAGATAGCTCCTTTACGTCAGAAACTTTCCGAATACGAAGAGGTTCTCAGGGAAAATCAGAGATTGAATAAATTATTGTCTTTTAAGAGCAATGCAACATTTTCTACCAGAGCCGCTCAAGTAATCGGGAGAGATTTATCAAATTGGCTCTCTACTCTAATTATTGATAAAGGTGGAAGAGATGGAATAAATATTGGCATGCCGGTAATAAGTGATGCTAGCTTAGTTGGTAAGATAGTGGAAGTCAGTAAAACTACCAGCCGGGTTCTTTTGATCAATGATCCTAATTTAAAGGTAGCCGCGCTTATTCAGAATAGCCGCGATCAAGGCATAGTTTCGGGCAGCCTCGGAGGATCTTGTCGGATGTATTTTCTTTCATTGGATTCCGAAGTAAAGATTAATGATATTGTAGTGACTTCAGGCTTGGGAGGAGTCTTTCCAAAAGGTTTGCTGATAGGCAGAGTCGCTGATGTAGATTTGGACTCAACAGGTCTTATGAAAAATTGTTCCATCAAGCCCGCAACAAATTTATCAAGGCTAGAAGAAGTCCTTGTCATTTCAAAATAAGATTATAGAACCATGATAAAGAAATTAATCATTTTGGCGCTGTTAATTTTTGTCGCTGTTTTCTTAGAATTAAATTATCCTAGATTTTTAAGTATTCTCGGGATACACCCTAATTTCTTTATTATTTTTGTTATCTTTTTTAGTCTTCGCCTACCCAGAAAAAATGCTCTCTTGATTTCAGGTCTGCTAGGTTTTATAAAAGATATTTTTAGTGTTGCAAACTTTGGGGCAAGTGTCATCTCTTTTGCTATCTGTAGCTTAGTCACCGCTAAAATAAAGAAATCAATCTATCAAGATGAATTCGAGAGATTTCTTCAGCTTGCCTTGGTTTTCTCAATCAGTATTTTAAATTCTCTGCTTTTTTATTTCCTTAACATAAAAATGATCGCCCCGGAGTTATCCTTTTTCAGGTCTTTGTTTTTTATCATGATTCCAGAAGCTTTTTATACGGCGTTAATATCTCCTTTAATCTACCAAATACTTAAAAAATGCGATTTAAAATCCTTAGTTTAATTTTAGCTTTTTTGTTTTTGTTTCTTTTCTTTAGCTTGGTTTATATCCAGCTTATTAGAGGCGGATACTACTACGAACTAGGAGAAAGAAACCATATACGTCTTATCGAGTGGGACGCTATGCGTGGTAGAATTTTTGACCGTAACGGAAAAATCTTGGCCGATAGCAAGCTAACATTTGATATCGTAGTTATCCCCCAAGATTTCCAAGATAAAAACTTGAGGCGATTAAGTGAAATATTAAATACCGATGTGGATAAATTAAAGAAAAAAATTAAATCAAAATACCTGTCGCCGTTTTCCCCCATAGTTATTAAAGAAAACGCGAGCAAGACAGAGGCTTTGCTTATCGAACAGGAGAAACTTGATCTTTCGGGAGTAATGGTTCAGATACAGCCAAAACGTTATTATCCCAATTATAGCGCGGGAGCCAACATCTTAGGTTATGTCGGGTTAATTGACCGTTCTAAAATTACAAAACTCAAAAACTACGGATACAAAATCCAAGATATAGTCGGTTACAGTGGAATCGAGGAATATTATGATATAAGTTTAAGAGGTGAAAACGGGGGAATTCAGGTAGAGGTTGATAATAGGGGCAGACAAAAAGGAGTCTTGGGAATACGTCCGACGATCAAGGGAAAAGATATCGTTTTAACTGTTGATTCCAGGATTCAAAACAAAGCAGCTGAATTATTGGCTGATAGAAGGGGCGCAATAGTCATGATGCAGCCTTATACAGGAGAAATCCTTTGTATGGTTAGCTCTCCAAGTTACGATCCCAATATATTTACGGTTGGTAATTCCAGTACGGAAATTAAGAGAATCCTGAATGATTATCGTTCACCAATGTTGAATCGGGCAATCAGCAGTTCATTTGCTCCTGGTTCGGTTTTTAAGATTGTAACCGCTGTAGCAGCATTGGAAACCAAAAAGGCAACAGCCAATACCAGTTTTGTCTGCAATGGGAGTTTGCGGGTTGGTAACAGAAACTTTGTCTGTTGGGAGACTCACGGTTTACAAAATTTTATGCAAGCTATCACTCATTCTTGCAATGTTTATTTCTATAGCATTGGTTTATTGGTTGGCCCAGACATATTGACAAAGTATGCAAAGGAATTTGGCTTGGGATCAAAGACGCAAATAGATTTACCATCGGAGGAGAAAGGCGATATTCCGGACAGGATGTTACGAAAATTAAAACGCAAGGAAGATTGGTACAAAGGCGACACGGCAAATTTCTCCATAGGCCAAGGCGAAGTTTTAATTACGCCATTGCAGGCAACAAGACTAGTGGCATCGGTTGCTAACGGCGGATTGTTGCTAAAGCCGTATATCGTAGAATATGTAGCCAATGAGAAAACCCCTAAAGATAGAACATCTAATAAATTACCTTTCAAGAAGGCTAATTGGGAGCTGATAAAAATTTCATTAAGAAAAGTAGTAGAGGCAGATTCTGGGACAGCCCACACGCTGGGCTTAGATAATTTGAAAGTGGCAGGGAAGACCGGGACAGCCCAGGCGTCTTCCGGCAAAAACCACGCTTGGTTTGTCGGATTCTGCCCCGCCGATAAGCCTAAAATTGCTTTTTGCGTATTTTTAGAATACGGCGGTTCAAGCCATAATGCTGTCTTAGTGGCAGAAGAGTTACTGCAATTTATGTCATCGGAAGGTATGTTGAATTAGCAATGCAAAATCAGAATAAGATAATTATTGGCTTAGTGATTTTAATTGTAGCTTTTGGCCTTTTGGTTTTATACAGCGTGACTTATCAGAGGGAAGCGTTATTTAAAGATATTTTCTTGAACCAGCTAAGCAGGGCCATAATGGGTGTTATTATCTTATTCCTTGTAAGCAATATTAATTACAGAAGATTTTTCGATCTTTCTTTCTTTATTTACGGCGCGAGCATCTTATTTTTATTAATCGTTTTAATGACCGGTAGGGAAATTTTAGGAGCTCGTCGCTGGGTTGAATTCTTAGGTTTGAATTTTCAGCCTTCAGAGATTGCAAAATTAGGAGTAGTTTTAGTCCTGGCTAGAATCTTCAGCCAGAGGCAAATCTATGAACAAAATTATTTTTACGGCCCGGCAATCATTAAAGAAATATTCTTGCCTTCGATTATAACTTTAGTACCGATGGGCCTTATATTCTTGCAGCCGGATCTGGGGACCGCCTTGTTGTTTGTCCCTATTTTCTTGATTTTGATTTTTGTTTGCGGAACTAAAATAAAATATGTTATCTCTTTGATAACTTTGTTATTATTGAGCGTGCCGGCAGGATGGCATTTTTTAAGGCCCTACCAAAAAGATAGGTTGATGGTTTTTCTTAATCCTAACATTGACCCTTTGGGAGCAGGCTATACCGTGATCCAGTCAAAAATTGCCGTTGGTTCAGGAGGATTTTTAGGTAAGGGTTGGCTGGCAGGTACGCAGAATCAGTTGAATTTCCTGCCTGAGCGGCACACAGATTTTATTTTCTCAGTTATCGGAGAAGAATGGGGTTTCTTAGGCGCAATGCTGCTTTTGCTGTTGTATGCAGCCTTCATATATTATTTAATTCAGATTGCCTTTCAGGCCAAAGATAAATTCGCAAAATACCTGTCAATCGGGTTTATCGCTTTATTAGCCTCACAGATAATCATTAATATTTCAATGACTATTGGAATGTGCCCTGTTGTGGGATTATCCCTGCCCCTCGTTAGCTACGGTGGTTCCTCAATGTTCACTTTCTTGGTTTTTATTGCTATCCTTTTGAATATCAACAAGAAAAGAATAGTCTTTTAGAACGATAATCGTAAGCTAAATTAAGCCGAATTACTAAAATATAATAAAATTAGTGCGAACTTGATAGCCAAAAAGCTTAAAAACCCACTAAAATAATTGACAATTTATTAATTGTCGAGTATATTAAAAAGAATAGAAAGGGGTAGATAATTATGAATAAATTGACCAATAAATTTTCTATAAGCTCAAGAGGAATAAGGCCAAAATTGTTAGTGGCTTTTTGTTTGATGTCAGTCATCCCTATCTTGGTTTGCTTTAACTATATCTTTCCCAGTTGGTTTCAGGGTTTTTTCTTAAGTAAAAGCAATATTTCCATTACTTTTTTGCTGGCTTCATCAATAATCTTCGCGCTTTTGGGTTTTACAATAGTCAAAGAGATGGTTGACAATATTCTTAGGATCAGTTCTGACGCAAAGATAATCGCCAACGGAGATTTTGAGCACAAGATTTCAGTAAGAAGAGAAGATGAGATAGGCGATCTTGGCAAATCGTTATCTGAACTGATCGGCCGCATAAAAGATAACATGTCTGAACTGCAAACTTACAGCGAGAAGACAAAAGAGATAAATCTTGAGATAAATAAGCGCGTTTTGGCGCTTTCTAGCTTGCTACACATAAGCAATCTTATATCGCAAGGCGATGATTTAAATGATGTGCTTGAGGTTATAGTAGAGAAAATAACGCAAATAGGAGATTCCAGCTTGGGTTTTCTTATCCTGCTTGAAGAATCATCCAAGGAGTATATTCTAAAATCTATGCACGGGCCTAAAAGCCTGAGGCTTAAAAGTATGGGGCTAGAGCGATTTAAGGTAGCTTTAGGAAAAAATACTCTGGGCAGATTACTTGCCGCCAGAGAGACGTTAGTTTTGGATAGCCGCCAGGCGGTTGACTCAGAGATCGAAGAATTGCAAAAGATTTTAATGGTTACTAACGCCTTGATCGTTCCCGTAATCGTGCACGATAAATCATATGGCCTTTTGGGCATTGGAAATGAAAATCAGAATTTTGCTTATTCTCTTTCCGATACGGAACTAATGAGTATTTTTGCAAAACAAACTTCGATTGCCGTTGAGAATGATGTCTTATTAAAGAAAATTGATAAGTTAGAAATTAGGGATGTCTTGACCGGTCTTTTTAATGAGTCTTATATCCGTAGCCGTTTAGACGAAGAGATAAAAAGGGCAATTAATTTTCAGAGGCCATGCGCTTTTGTCCTTTTAGGGATTGATGATTTTGGTGGATATGAACAACGTTTCGGAAATATTGCTGAAGAATCGGTACTTAAGAAAATAGCAACGTTGATCCGGGAAGGCACAAGCGACATCGATAAAGTCGCTAGGTTCTCTGACAGTGAGTTTGCCGTTGTTTTGCCGGAAAGAAATAAGCGTCAGAGCCTTAACTTTGCCGAAGACATGAGAAAAAAGATAGAGCTGACTTTTTCAGGGGAAGCTGATATCAAAAAAAGATTGACAATAAGCGGTACGGTTACAGAGAACCCAATCGACGGAGTAAGCGCCGATGAATTAATTAACAAGGCCTTGGAGATTTTACGCAAAAATAAGCCTAAGGGCAATAATCAGATTTGGTCGTAATATGACAGAGCCTTTAAATAAAATATCCAGGAAGCAATTAGGCGAGCTACTTATTGAAAGAGGCATAATCAATCAGAAGCAGCTGGAGAAGGCCCTTTTGGTCCAGAAAGAAAAAGGCGGGCTAATCGGAGAGGTATTGGTTGAGCTGGGTTTTGCTAAAGAAGAAGACATTGCCCAGGCTCTTACTTGCCAATATGGTTTTCCTTATTTGCCCTTAATAAATTACGAGATAGACGCTCAAGTGATTAATATGGTGCCTAAGAATGTGGCTTCTCAATATTGTCTGATACCCATAGATATAATGGGTAAAAGTTTAACTTTGGCGATGTCTAATCCTTTGAATATCCAGGCAGTAGAAGACGTAGAATTAATAACTGGCTGCACAATCCAGACTTTTGTCAGCACATCTTCCGATATCCGTCACGCCATAGATAAATATTACAAAGAGAAAGATAAAAAATGATTTCCTTAAAAGATCGCCTGACCGAATTATTGATCAAAAATAAGTTGTTGGATCAAAAGGATCTTGAGAAGGCTCTCGAAGTCCAGAAAGAAAAAGGCGGAAGATTAAGTGACATCCTTATACAGCTTAAGCTTATCAATGAAAATGATCTTGCTATAGTTTTGGGCCAGAGCTTGGGCCTGCCACCGATAGACCTTTCCAGAGTCAAAATAGACCCCGAAGTCATAAAAATAATCCCTAGAGACATCGCAGTTTATTATCAAATAATCCCTGTTTCCAAAATCGGGAATTCTCTTACCTTGGCGATGGCCGACCCCTTAAATATTTTCGCGATAGATGATGTCAAGGCCTTAACAGGTTTTGAAATAAATCCTATCATCGGCCGTCCGCAGGAAATCACTCAGGCAATCGAGGCTTATTACGGAGAGGATTCTCATCGGATGATTGAGAAAATTATAAAAGACATTGCTACCGAAGAAGAAAAGCTTGAATTTATCGATGGCGGAGGGGTAGAGGAATCTTTCAATGTTGAAGAGTTGGCACGCTTGACTCAAGAGGCCCCGGTAATAAAACTGACCGAGGCGGTATTAAAACAGGCGATTGACGCAAAGGCAAGCGACATTTTAATTGAGCCAATGGAAAAAAGATTAAGGATCCGTTTCAGAATTGATGGAGTCTTAAGAGAAATAGAATCTCCTCCCAGGGCGCTGCAGGCCCCTATGGTTTCAAGGATAAAAGTTATTTCAGGACTAGATATAGCTGAACATCGCCTTCCGCAAGACGGAAGATTCAAAACCAAGGCTGACGATAGAGAAGTTGATTTTCGCGTTTCTATATTGCCATCTACTTTTGGCGAAAAAGTCGCTCTTAGAATTCTAGATAAAAAGATGGCCATGTTAGATATTAATAAGCTGGGTTTTAATAATAAAGCGCTCGCGGATTTAAAGGCTTGTGCGAAAAAACCGCACGGAATGATTTTGGCTACCGGGCCTACCGGGACAGGAAAGACTACTACGCTTTATTCAATTTTGAAATACGTAGATGCGCCGGAGATTAATATAATTACCGTTGAAGATCCTGTAGAGTATGACATTCCTGGGATAAACCAGGTAACCGCCAAAGTAGACATCGGCTTGACATTCGCCGCCACTTTAAGATCGATATTGCGCCAGGATCCGGATGTAATCATGGTTGGAGAAATCAGGGATTTTGAAACTGTCGATATTGCCGTTAAGTCAGCGCTTACCGGACATTTGGTCTTGAGTACAGTGCATACCACTACCGCGCCAGGGACTGTTGTTCGTTTGGTTAATATGGGTGTTGAGCCGTTTTTGATTGCTTCATCGGTAATCTGCATTCTTTCTCAAAGATTATTGAGGCAGATATGCGATAAATGCAAAACTTCCTACGAAATTAGTGAAGAGATGACAAAAAGGTTGGGTACCAGCATCCCCGCTAAAACAACCACATTTTATAGGGGAAAAGGATGCAAGGCTTGTTTTAATTCTGGTTACAAAGGAAGAGTCGGCATAGCTGAAACCTTGGTCCTTACGCCCAAAATAAAAGATTTAATTTTTCAGCGGGCAGATGAGCATAAAATAAAAGAGCAAGCGATGAAGGAGGGCATGATTACTTTAAGGCAGGATGGCATTGAAAAGGCAATCGCAGGCGTAACATCATTGGAAGAAGTGCTTAGAACTACAATCGCAGATAAAATATAAAGAATAATGAAAACATTAAAAGAAAAAATAATCGATATTCTTATCAGCAGCAAAAATCTCACTAAAGATCAGGTTGATGAGGCGATTAGGATTCAGAAAGAAAAGAATATTGGCTTGGATAAGGTTTTAGTCCAGAAAGGTTGGGTTACAGAAAAGGAACTTTTAATACTTTTAGCTAAAGAATTGAATATTCCACCGATAGATCTTTCTAGGTATAGAATAGACCCTCCGATTTTGACTTTAATCCCCGATAGGATAGTCCGACAATACCACTTAATTCCAATTTCTCAGATTGGAAAAACGCTAACGCTTGCAACAGCTGACCCATTGAATATTTTTGCCTTAGACGATATCAAGAATATAACAGGATTTGAAGTAGATATTGTTATGTCCACCGATTCCGATATAGAAAATGCCATAAAAAAATATTATACAAAAGATGTTTTAAAAACCATGTCTGATATGGTCAAGGATATCGGAGAGGATGATACCATAAGAGTTGTTGATGATGCAGATGAGAAGCTTGAAATTGATACATCACTATTGGATGAAAGCCGCAAGGCGCCGATAGTGCAAGTAGTCAATCTGACAATAAAAGAAGCTGTAAAACAGAGGGCTTCCGATATACATCTTGAGCCGGAACAGGATGGCCTGCGGGTTCGTTATCGTGTGGACGGTTCTTTGCATGATGCGTATCATTTTCCCAAAAAAAATCAAAATGCAATTTTAGTCAGGCTTAAGATTATGTCCAGGCTAGATATAACTGAATGGCGTCTTCCTCAAGACGGAAGATTTAAAATCAGGATGTCTAACAAGGAGATAGATTTTCGCGTTTCCGTTTTACCTACAACCTATGGCCAAAAAGTAGTATTAAGACTTTTGGATAAGGCTAACCTTGCTATTGGTTTGGACGGATTGGGATTTTTCCCGGAATCAACAGCGCTTTTTAAAGAGGCGATATCTCGTCCCTATGGCATGCTTTTGGTTACCGGTCCAACGGGAAGCGGAAAATCAACGACACTTTATTCTATAGTCAATCAGCTTAATACCCCGGAAAGAAATATAATTACTGTTGAAGACCCGGTAGAATACGAAATTGATGGCATAACCCAGATACATGTTAGGCCCGACATAGGATTAACTTTTGCAAACGGATTAAGGGCCCTTTTGAGACAAAACCCCGACGTAATAATGGTCGGAGAAATTAGAGATTCCGAGACTGCCGATATTGCTGTTAAGGCATCATTAACTGGCCAGCTTCTGTTTTCCACTTTACACACTAATGATGCAGCAGGGGCGATTGCACGTTTGATTGATATGGGTGTTGAACCTTTTTTAGTTGCTTCATCATTGATTATGGCTTGCGCTCAGAGATTATGCAGGAAGATTTGCCCATCCTGTAAAGAACAATACGAAGTCCCTAAGGCCATGCTTGATAAGATTGGGTTAAAACCGGAAAAAGGAAATATTTTTTATAGGGGTAAGGGTTGCAGCGCTTGTCTTGATACTGGATACAAGGGGAGAATGGGCTTGCTCGAAGTTCTCATGGTAGATGATCAGATAAGAGAGATGATTGTGAAGAGAACTCCTTCGGATGAAATCAAAAATTACGCTATTAAAAATTGTGGGATGGTTACCCTTTGGGATGATGCGGTTAAAAAATTCACTTTAGGCCTGACTACGCTTGAAGAGGTCTTGAGGGTTACAAGTGAAGAATAATATATTTTCTAAAAATATGCCAGATAGAGAAGATGGGGTTCCGGAAAAAAGAGTAGAGCAGCTGGTATTTAGGGATGAATTAACCAATGCTTTTAACCGTCGTTATCTTTTTCAATACTTGCCTCGGGAGATTTCCAATTATAAAAGCACGGGTAAAGACATTTGGTTGTTTATGATAGATGTGGATGATTTTAAGACTTTAAATGATAAATACGGACATCTTGCAGGAGACGATATTTTAAAAGATGTCGTTACGATTCTGAATAAATGCGTCAGAACGGGCGATACTGTTATTAGATATGCGGGCGATGAATTTACCATCATCTTACCTGGCGGCGAATTATCTAACGCTTTAGCAGTGGCAGGCAGAATAACTAAGTCTGTTTCTGAATACAAATTTAAAACCGGGACAGGTCAAGTAATTACAAATGTAAATTTAAGCATAGGGATAGCTAATTTTCCCGAAGACGCTTCAGACGCTCTTCGTTTGATAGATTTGGCCGATAAGGCCCTGTATGCTTCCAAGGAAAAAGGCAAAAATCGCATTTCCTTGGCCAACGATATTTCAACAGATGTGTTGAGAGAAAAAGAAATCCTAGAACGTTTTCCTTGTCCTTCATTGATTGAGAGGCAGGGGCAATTGGATCGCCTCAACGATTTATTGTCTAGCGTTAAAAAGGAAAATAAATTTCAAATGATAGCCATAACTGGTGAAGCTGGTATCGGAAAGACAAGATTATTGGATGAATTTGCCAAATTTATGCATTCCTCAAAAGTTAGCCATTTTTATTCGGCCTGTTTTGAGCAGCATATAACTCAGCCATTTAGCTGGTTTTTGGTTAATATTCAGACGTTTTTGCAAGATTTAAAAGAAAGAAATATACAGGTGAACAAGAATGAAATTGTAAAAGGCATGTCGGATGAGCAGGTATGTTTGTTGTCAAGGTTTCTGCCAGCGTTTAAAGAAATTCTAGATAGTGATTATTCTTTAGATCGTGAGTTATCGGAGCAAGAAGCCGAAAGACAAATCAAGGAAACCTTAATTCAGGTATTGAGCAATATTTCGAGCGGGAATCCTTTGTGTATGCTTATGGATGATTTTCACCTGCTCGATAAGCAATCCCTAGACGTTATATTTACTTTGAAAGAGAAAGAATTCCCGATTATGATTTGCGTAGCGTTTAGAGAAGAAGATGCTGCGGTTAGCGAGTTCTCAGATTACCCTTTTGCGAACGAATTCAATGCTATCAAAAACATTTTGTCCGAGGGGATAAAGTTATCTCAGCTTTCCGAAATTGGCACGCAACAAATGGTGTATTCGATATTGGTAAGAATGGAGTCTTCTCCGGAATTAGATAGTTTAATTTATAAAATAAGCAATGGCAATCCTTTGTTTATTGAGGAACTTCTGAAATTTCTGATCCAGAAGGGATTTATTTATCTCCAGAAAGGGAAATGGGGTAGGATAGAAATTAAAGAGTCCGATATCCCCCATTCTTTGGTTAAAGTAATCCATGAAAGAATTAAGGCTTTGGATTCCGCGGCCCAGGAGATAATTGCCAAGGCGGCCGTTATCGGGCAGGACTTTAATATTAACCTTTTACATCGTATGGGCAAAGAGAACGAGGGGTATATTCTAGATATTTTGGAGAGCGCTAAAAAAGCAGGCATCATAAGACAAAAGCCTAGCCAATCCGGCGACGAGATGAGCTTTGTTAGCGAAGAAATTAGAAAGGTGCTTTACGATCTTATCGAACAGGACAAGTTAAAAAACTTGCATCAACAGGTAGGCGAGATACAGGAAGGGATTTATTCTGGCGATATTAACAAAATTGCCGGAGAACTATACTTTCATTTCAAAAAGGCGGAAGATCATCATAGGGCCACTCAATACGCGAAACGCGTCAAGGAATCTGATAGAGCCATATTCGGAAGAGCTATAGATTACGCCAAGGAAATTCTGGAAGAAACCGAAACAAAAAAGATAGAGCAGCTTAGCGCAAAAAGCTTGGAATTATTGCCCGATATAATAAGATTGCTGTATCTTGTTAATATTAACTTTGCTCTTTATCCTAAGGCAAGTCAAATGTTGCAAAGTCCAGTTGAGCAAATATATCAAAAATTGACAGAGGTTTTTGCCAGAGATGAAATTATTGTTTTTAGTGAAATAAAAGATGAATTAATTATAAATGGAAAACTTTTCAGTAGCCAGATTTTGAAAAAGTCATTTAAGGATTCTTTCTTGGCGTTATTAAAATCGCACCACATTGAGACTTTGACTTTTAAAAAGGGCTTAGCCAAAAAGGAATTAGTCTCATTTATCGAAACTTTGAATACGATAGCAGAAACAGCATCTCTGTCCGAGGCGCTAAAAACAAAAGAAATATCCCATATAATTATCAATGAGATAAGTTTTGAAATTGCCCAGAAAGGTAAAAGATCCCAGCATCGGGAGAAGCTAGAAGAAGTTATGTTGGTAGATTATCTGATGGGCAAGATATCCACCAGCGGTAGAGAAGATTTCTTGGAGAAGTTAGCAAATAATCCAGGGGAAATAGCCGATGCATTATCAAAAATGAGTGACATGATTGCTAAAGAGGATAAAGATTCGCCGGACCGAAAAGAAGCTCAAGCCGACGTAGTAATAAAATCCGTCCAGAAAATTGCCAGTGAGATTATGCAGAAAGACCCTAAAGCTTGGGATAAGCAAAAGAAAAATCTGGCAAATACTATTTTGAACCTTGAGCCTAAATTAAGAAAAGATGTTTTGTTCTCGGAAAGCCAATCGGCAGCTCCCGGCAAGGATATAATAAAAGAACTTATCCCAGAATTTCCAGATGATGTGGTTTTAGATTTACTGACAGATGAATTTTCTGAGGCCAAGGCTTCTTCTACTAAGATGCGTACTTTGATTCAAAGGTTTTTGATTAATCCCAACCAGAAAAAGAGGCTTTTGCCTTTGTTGAAAGATAGATTTTCCAGGGCAGGCATGCCCAAGGAAGATCTGTCTTGGGCTTTGGGTGAGAAAAATTGGCAAGATTTAGCGCTCGAGGGGCGCATAAATAAATTTTCGAAGATGTCACCGAAGGATTTCTTGGGTTTAGAGAAAGAAATAGATTTGAATTCTTTGATTCAGGAGACCTTTAAGCAGAATAGGGAGGATTTGCTTAAAACAATTTTGGACAAATGGAAGGATTTCTTAAGAAATGAATCCCCAGATGTAAAGCCAAGAATTAGCAGTATATTTAGCGGTATGATTGATTTGATCCCCTCCGCCAAAGATGAAATTCTTATAAATTTGGTAGATTTTCTTTTTGATGAGTTTAGAAACGAGAAAGATTTAGATGTGTATTCTCAACTAGTGAACCATCTGACCAGCCCAACAGTCATATTAATAGATAATAAGAGTTTTTTTGCAGCTAAAAAGATAATAAGTAAATTAAATAAAGAGAATTCGCGCATAGATCTTCCTGGTGAGCAAAAAAGATGCATACAAGCAGCCGTAGATAAGATTACCGATTTGGCAAGATTAAAAAATGTCGTCGCCGAGTTAATAAAAAAAGTAGATGAAAATGCTTATTACGATGATATCTTGGATTTTATCGTAGAAACAGAAAACCCCCAAATCGCCAAGCTTCTTATAGACGAAGCCATGATTGAAGATAAGGTGCTTAGTTCATTAGGTTATTTCGCAGCCTTCTTGCGCCGCAGGGCGATCGGAGGAATTCTATCTAAACTTATGAAAACCAGGGTTAAAGAAGCGATATATATTGAATTACCTAATAAAATATCCGATACTAGATTATATATTGTTAGAAACATAATAGAGCTGTTCGTTTTTATTAATGATCCTTTATTAGTTAATCTTATAGAGAGGCTGCTTAATCATGAAGACGCCAGTATCCGTTCTAGGGTAGTTTTTGCTTTGGGCAAAATTGGAGGAGAGGAAAGTACGCAACTTGTTGCTAAAGCTTTAAAAGATAGGGATGACGGCGTTCGCATAAAAGCTGCTAAAATTCTAGGTAAAATTGGAGACAAGTCAATTATTGGAATTTTGAAAAGTTATACTTCAGACAAAATAATCGGTAGGGAAATCAATGAAGCTATAAAAGAAATCGAAAATAGAATAAAAGAAAAAAAGGAGCTCTAAAAATGGTTTATTCAAGAAGAGAGATAATTTCCAAGAAACAGTTATTTGGCCAGATTTTGCTTAAAAGAGGCCTGATTACAGACGAGCAGTTAAGGGATGCGCTTGAGGCTCAAAAGAAATACGGCGGAGTCTTGGGGGAGATTCTCGTGAAATTAGGATATCTTACCGAAAGAGACGTGGTCGTGGCTTTGATAGTTCAATGCGGTTTTCCTTACATAGCCGTCAATAAATATGATATAGATCCTAAAGTCTTGACTCTATTATCGGAAGAAAAGGCAAAGCAGTTTAACGCTATCCCCTTAGATAAGGTTGGCGATGTCCTAAGCGTTGTGATGGCAAATCCGTTAGATATAGCTACGATAGAAGAAATCGAGAAGATAACAAATTGCAAAGTCGCTACTTTTATTGCGACTAAAACAGAGATTGAAGAAGCGATAAAACGCTGCTATTCAAAAAAGGAGTAAGACATGGCTGTATTTAAATATGTAGCAAAAGATGAATCTGCAAAAACAGTTTCAGGTAAGATAGTCGCTAAAGACAAAGAATCGGTCGTAGATGAACTAAGAAAAAGAAAGTTGGTTGTCATTTCTGTAGATGAATCAAAAGGGTCTTCATTGATGGAGTTAAAATTTGGGAGCAGTAAAAGAGTTAAAACGGAAGACCTGGTAATCTTTTCCCGCCAGCTGGCAACGATGGTAGATGCCGGCATACCTTTAATGCAAAGTTTGGATGTGCTTAGGGAGCAGATAAAACAGGGAGAATTTAAGAAGGTAATCGGCAGTTTGCATGACGATATTGAAGTTGGAAACAGCCTTTCCAATTCTTTTGCTAAATACCCTAATGTCTTCGACACTTTATATATAAACATGGTTAAGGCAGGAGAAAGTAGCGGTATGCTCAATGTTATTTTGGAAAGGTTAGCGATTTATTTAGAGAAGATGAGTGCGTTGAGGAGGAAAATCAAGTCGGCCATGGTTTATCCGATTATGGTAGTTTCGATGGCAATAGTTATCACCGCAATTCTTATGTTAAAGGTTGTTCCCACCTTTAAGGGTATATTTGAGATGTTAGGTGGTGAGTTGCCTATGCCGACACAAATTTTGATTTTTGTTAGCGATTTGTTTAGCAAGTGGGTTCTCTATTTGATAGGATTTATAGTAGTGGTAGCTTTTGTAGTCGGCAGGTGGGCCAGGACAGAAAGAGGAAGCATGACGATTGATAGATTTAAATTAAAGATTCCTGTTTTTGGCGAATTGTTTAAGAAAGTGGCTGTAAGTAGATTTAGCCGCACGCTTTCAACTTTAATTCAAAGTGGCGTGCCTATCCTGGCGGCCTTGGAGATAGTAGGCAAAACATCCGGGAATAAGGTTGTAGAAAACGCCATAGAAAATGTCAGGATTAATGTTAAAGAGGGAGAAAGCATAGCGGCTCCTTTGATTAAGAGTGGCGTTTTTCCTCCAATGGTAACAAGAATGATTTCAGTCGGCGAACAGACCGGAGAATTGGAGAAGATGTTAGGTAAGGTCTCGGATTTTTATGATGAGCAGGTAGATGCGACTATATCTGCCTTGACGAGCCTTATTGAGCCTGTGATTATCGCATTCTTGGGTGTTGTCGTCGGAGGAATCGTTATTGCGTTATTTTTGCCTATTTTGAAGATAACCCAGTTGATCGGGAGGTAGAATATGAAGAAGGGTTTAACAATGTTGGAATTAATTATTGTCATTGGTATTGTTGGTTTTACCTTGGTAGGATTGCTGATTAGTTATGTTAGTTCTTTAAACTTGAGTGAATTCGATAGAAATCTAACTGTCGCTATGAATATAGCTAGGGAGAAAATGGAAGAGCTGTACAACGCCAGAGATTTGGATTTCACCAATCTAGGCAACGGTTTGTGTTCTGGACAGGAACCACAGGGCTCTTGTATGGTTGATCAGCCTAGCGGTTATCCCAAATTAGTTTCTTTTAATAATGAAAATATTCGCCATAATTATGATCAGTTCAATGGTTCTTGCACGGTATATTTAAAAGATAAAGGCACTGGTAGCACCGTGCCTTACGGTCAGATTAAAGAGGCCCGTGTAATAGTGTCTTGGAAGCAGCGTCTGGGTGATGTTATCGGCGAGGACATAAACCTAAATGGCCAATTTGATACTGGCGAAGACAAACCTGGTGGCCGTGCACTAGAGTTGGATTCACCTTGTGAGCTTATATCTGCTTTTGCGAAAAGATAATAATATTTTTATTTATTTAATTTTTGTAGTACAATATTATATTAAAGATTAGGATTCAGGTTGTTAAGGAGTATTTTGTATGCCACAGATAAATTTATTATCTCCGAGCTTTGGAAAGAAAACCAAGAAAGCTAAAGAGGGGGTCGTTCCTCTCGAAAAGATGGAAAAGCCTTCATCTTTGCTGTATACGGTCATTGGCGCAATAATAGTGTTGTTAATTGTTGTGTGGGTAATTACCGTAGTTAAAATTAGCAAGAATAGCCGCGAGCTATCAAATTTAGTTAAGAAAGAAGCTGCTTTTGCAGTAGAGCCTCAGAAGATGATTAAACTGAATGAGCAAAAGGAAAAACTGTTAAATAAATTGAAATTCCTTGAAGATTTTACTGAGAAGAAAATTCTGTGGTCTGAGAAACTAGATAAAATTGCTGAACTCATTCCGGAGGGTGTTTGGTTGACAGATTTATCTTTTGCGAAGAAAATCAATATCGGTAGCGGTGATAAGAAAGAGCGGGAGCAAGAAAACGTAATTTCTATAAAAGGGCGTGCCGTAGCCCCAATAATTCAAGAAGCGGTGGAGCTTGTTGGAATGTTTCGGGATAAGCTAGAAAAAGATAAAGATTTCTTCAGAGGATTTAAAGAGATAAAGTTAAATTCGCTAACTAAAGGTATGGTTTCTATCAGGGACATAATGAATTTTGAGTTTTTTTGCGTTGTTGAATAAATTTAATAATAGCAGGTTATAATGGCAAAAAAATTAGCAGGACAATTTAATAAGGAAAAGATTAAGCCTTTTGTTCCACTTGCGGTTGCGCTGGTGTTGATAATTTTGTTTCTTTATTTTGTATTTTTGCCTAATAACAAGAAATTGCAAAAGTTAGCTACCAAGGTAGCAAGCAAGAAACAATTATTTACCCAGGTGGAGAGGACTTCCCAAGATATAAATTTGCTGAATGAGAATATTGCAAATCTTGAAAAAGAAGTATCTCAGCTCGAAGAGAGACTGCCCGAACAGATAGAGGCAAGTCTTTTAATTGACACCCTTAAAGATATTACTCAGGAATCAAAACTGCAATTCGTATCAATAGAGCCCAAAAATACCAAAAAATATGAACAGGTTGACCAAAAGCAGGTTTATTTAGAATTGCCTATAACCGTTAGGTTAAAATGTGGCTTTAATGAACTTATGGATTTTGTTAAGAAAATCGAGAGTTCAAAAAGGCTTATGAAAATAAGCGATTTAAAAATTAGGGCTAATCCTCAAGACGTCTGGGGTCATGATGTAGAGGTGACTATAAGCACTTTTTCAGCTTTGAAGGAATAAATTATTTTTTAGTTATTTAATACAATTTTTTTAATAATATGATAAAATATATTAAATTAGGATTAATTTTGGCCAAAGGTTTTGAAGTGGATAACTTATTCAAAGCATTGTGGTTGTTTATATTTTTCGTAGTTTTAAGTATTGTACCAAATCCAATTTTTGCTAAGGATTTGCAAAGGGATCCTTTTATCCCGTTAGTTGATAACCAGGGCAATATTCGTAGCGGGCAGAATTTATTTGTACCGGCGGAAGAAATTATGTCTAAGGTTATTTTGAAAGGAATTTTGTGGGATGAGAAGAATCCATTGGCGGTAATAAACGGTAAGGTTTTGTCAGAAGGTTCACAGCTTGCTATAGACGATGAGGGTTTTTCAAAGATAATTATTGTGCAGAAAATAAACCCAGACAACGTTATCTTAAATTATCTTGATAGAGAATTTGAGATTAAGTTAAGAAAAAAGGAGAAAGAGTGAAAGGATACAAAATAAAGATTCTTTTATTTTTTCTTATTGTTTCAATTTTGTTGCCATCATCTCGATTAGAACCACAGGAAACAAAGCAGCCTTTGGAAGGTGATAGCGCTCAGGAAGTTGTTTCTGGAGAGGAATTGATAAATTTAGATTTTGAGAATACGGATATAAAAGATGTAGTAAGAGTCTTGGCGCAGAAAAGCGGAGTAAATATTATTCTTGGCCAGGATGTTGCTGCTTCAGTAACTATCCAGCTCAAAGACACGACCTGGGAAAAAGCCTTAGATATAATATTAAAGAATTATAATCTTACCTTTAAAAAAGAAGAAAATCTTATCAGGGTAATGACTTTGGATCAGTTAAAGAATGAAGAAGAGAAGATTCCTTTAGTGACAGAAATAGTTACGTTGGACTTTGCGAATGTAAGCGATGTAAAGAGTTCGTTAGAAAGTATGCTTAGCGTAAGAGGCAAGATTCAGGTAAGCTCCAGGACCAACGCGCTAATCATTACCGATATACCAGATAAGGTAAAAATCATTAAAGAGATTGCCGAAGATCTAGATTTACGTACACCTCAGGTTATTATTGAGGCCTTGATGGCTGATGTTACTTTATCTGATCAGAATCAGATAGGGATAGACTGGTCACTTAAACCAGACAAGCCGTCAACAGAGATGTCTGTTGGCCAAACCTTGGGGCTCAGGGGCGATACAGCAGGTTCCATCGTTTTTAATAGAACTTTGTGGGGCAATCCAGATTTAATGACGCTTATTAATTTCTGGAAACAGAATAAGAGGGTGAATATATTAGCTAATCCACGGGTGATGACCCTTAATAATCTTACCGCCGCAATAAAATTAACCGAACAGATACCTTATACCTCAACCCAACAAACGGAGCAGGGTAGTTATTCGTCAACGCAGTTTAAAGAAGCAGGGATAGAACTTTTTGTCACCCCGCATATTACTACAAAGGAAAACTACATTTCTATGAATATAAAAGTAGAGCAGAGTTTTCAAAGCGGAACAACTTCTGATAATCAGCCTATAATAGATTCCCGCAGCGCCGAAACTAATTTAATGGTAAAAGATGGCCAGACAATAGTTATCGGAGGCCTGCGTCGGAAAACCGATTCCACAACAATAGACAAAGTTCCTATTCTTGGAGATTTACCATTTATTGGTAAGGCTTTTAGAAGAACGGTCAAAGCAGTCACAGACGTTGACCTTTTAATTTTCGTGACTCCCACGATAGTAGTGCAGCCACGATTCAGTAAAAAAGAAAAAGAAAGATTTGAAGAATTTTCTGAGCAAAAAGAATTAGATGAAATTGTAACAACGCAAGGTGCCTCCGCAGTAAAAGAACCATTTTTGCTTAGGCCACCTGAATAAGGAGGATTTTTTGTTATGG
The DNA here is from genome assembly GCA_016867135.1 of Candidatus Omnitrophota bacterium. GTDB lineage: Bacteria > Omnitrophota > Gorgyraeia > VGKH01 > VGKH01 > VGKH01. The sequence goes on along the minus strand of VGKH01000012.1, from coordinate 4,846 downwards.
CAAAAAGCAGAATCCTTGGGGTATTGATTATTTGTTTTTCTTTTTTGGTCTTTCATCCAGTTTATGCCCAAGACGCTGATGCTGTTTTTGAAGAACAGCAGCCACAAGTCATGGATATGAATCAGCTATGGCAACGAGGAATAAGCGATTTGAGAGCTAATATCCAGAAAATAATCAAAGAAAAAGAAGAATTTCGGTTAAATACCGAGAGTCTGAAGGCACAGGTAAGCCAGATCGACAATCTACTTAAACAGACTGAGCAGGAAAAACAAGAAGCGCTAAAGAAACATGAGGAATTAGAACGACAAATCACAGAGCTTCAATTACAGATGCAAGAGATGCAGTCTAAAACTGGCTCGTCCAAGTCCGAGCTGCATAATCTAGCTGCAAAGAATGATAGTTTGACCCGAGAAAACTCTCAGCTTCAAAATCAAATAGCTAGCTTGGAAGACAGCATTAAAAAAACACAGAATGAGCTTGCGGATTTACAGTCTAATTACAAGTCGTTGCAGAAACAGGGCGATAGCGTTTCGCAGGGCAAAGAGTCTTTAGTAAAAGAAAATACAAACCTAAAAAACAAAATAAATACTTTAGAGGCTACAGTAAAAGAACTAAAACAGAAAAAAGAATTTCCAGTTAAGAACGAAGCCCAGGAACTTTCAAAGCTTAAAAAGATGGAGAATCTATTTAAGGATTCTGAGAAAGAAAATTTTGATTTGAATCAAAAGATTTCTGAGTTGAATATTACGATAAAAGATAATAAATCGCAGATTGCCGATCTGGAGAAAGAATTAAAAAGGGTAATCGGACAATATGATTCTCTTCAGGCTCAATTGGATTTTTCTAGTGAAAAAGTTATCAGCACCGCAGGGGAGAATCAAGATAAAAGAATTTCTGATTTAGAATCTCAGATTTGGAGTTTACGGTCTGACAACGAAGAGCTCAAAATTGCTTTAAAGAAAAACGAAGAAGAAAAAGATAGCTTTTCAAAAAGTCCAGACCAATCGCAGTCAATGATAATGCAGTTAAATGAAAAGATTGCAAAACTACAACAAGAAAATGCTGCATTAAAGAATGATATGTCTAGTTTGAATAATATGATCAACGATTCTAACAATCAATTGGTGAGTCTGAATCGCGAGAAAACTATTCTAGAATCGATGTTGCAATTGCAGCCCAAGCAGCCCACAATGATTTATCAGCCTGGTTTTGATAAGGTCGCCAAAGTAGAATCTTTAGCATATGAGTATGCCTTAAAAGGAGACAACACCTCCGCAATAAATAAATATGAAGAAGCCATTAAGCTAAATCCGCAAAATAAGAATTTATATTATAATTTGGGATGTATCTATACAAAGATTGAAGAATACCAGGAAGCGATAGCACAGTTTGAGCAAGTTTTGAAACTTGATCCCGACGATAAACAGACCCATTTCAATTTATCGAAAATCTACGAGCATTTAGGTAATAGCTCCAAGTCGAAAAGCCACTATTTTACATATTTAAATTTAAAATAATATGTTTCAGAAATATTTAGAGAGAAAATTTTCTAAACCAGAGATATCTGTCGGCTTAGATATTGGAAGTTATAGTGTCAAGGTCGTGGAGATAAAAAAAGATAAGGATTCTTATACCTTTAAAGCCTTGGGAGTTAGCACCGTCAATGGAAATCAACCCAGAGATTTTACCGAGGCGATAAAGAAAGCTTGCGAAGAAGCAAGGATTTCTACCAAGAAAGTAAACGCTTCGGTTTTTTCGCAAGGGACTATCATTAGGTATCTGTTGCTTCCATCTATGAGCCGTGAAGAGTTGAACAGGGCAATGAATTTTGAAATCGAGAGATATATTCCTTTTGGCAAGGAAGAAGTGGCTAGCGATTATCAGGTTTTAAGAGAAGATGCTGGCAAAAAGAATATGCAGATTCTTCTGGTGGCGACCAAAAAGAAGATAATCGAGGAGCGCGCAAAAATTATCGAGGATGCGGGACTTGATCCCCAGGTTGTGACAATTGATTCGTTAATTTTGAAGAATGTTTTTGGAGTAAATTATCCCGAGAAAAAAGATACAACCGTTGGGCTTTTAAATTTAGGCACTAAAATAACTAATATTAATATCGTCCGCGATAATTTCTCTTATTTCATGAGAGACATTCAATTAGGCGGGGAAAATATCACTCATTTAATAAAAGAAAAGCTTGATATTCCGGATTTAGAGGCGGAAAGACTGAAGCAAGAACCCAGCGAAAAAGAAGATGAAATTTTTAAGGCCATTGAGCCTATTTTGGGAAATTTACTTAATGAGATATATCTTTCTTTTGATTATTATGAGAGCGAATTTGGCATGGCCGTCGACGAGGTTTTTGTTAGCGGTGGTACGGCCCAGCTTAAGAAATTAGTATCCTTTTTAAGCGACAACTTAGGCAGAGAGGTTAATACCTTAGACGTAATCAAGAATTTCTCTTTCGATCGCAATGTTTCACAGGAGCGTCTAAAAAGCATGTCTATCTGCCTTGCGGTGGCTACGGGCTTGGCTTTAGAGGCGTTTAATTAAATACTGGAGATTAAAGAAATGATGAAATTAAAATTAGGGCTTCCCAAAGGGAGCCTTCAAGAATCAACGATAAGAATGTTTAAGAAGGCAGGATTTAGTATTAATATTTCCGAGCGTTCATATCTTCCTTCTATTGACGATCCGGAAATAGAGCCTATGGTTTTGCGCGCCCAGGAGATGTCAAAATATGTAGAGGACGGCGCTATTGATTGCGGCATAACCGGCGAGGATTGGATTGAAGAAAACAATTCATCGGTGATACGGGTAGTGGATTTAATTTATGCCAAGCAAAGCTTGGTGCCGGTGCGCTGGGTTTTGGCCGTTCCGGAATGTTCGTCAATTAGAAATATTGGAGACCTAAAAGGAAAGCGCGTTGCCACGGAATTAGTAAATGTTACTAAGTCCTTTCTGAAGAAGAACAAGGTTAGCGCCAGCGTGGAGTTTAGCTGGGGAGCAACCGAAGTTAAAGTTTCCGCAGGATTAGTTGATGCCGTTGTGGAGCTAACTGAGACCGGTAGAAGCCTAAAGGCGCACAACTTAAAAGAAATAGCCACGATTTGCCGTTCGACAACCCAATTTATTGCTAATAAAAAGTCATTCAAAAACGTATGGAAGAAGAATAAAATCTTTCAGATTGTCACGCTTCTTAAAGGAGCCATAGAGGCCGAGAACATGGTAGGCCTTAAGATGAATGTCAGAACCAAAGATTTAAATAAAGTATTAAAACTTCTTCCTGCGCTTCGCAATCCCACGATTTCAAGCCTGAGCAAGAAAGATTGGTTTGCCTTGGAGACGGTTATCGACGAGAAAATCGTTAGAAATATTATCCCCAAACTGAAAGAATTCGGGGCAGAAGGTATTATTGAATATTCTTTGAATAAACTGATACACTAATTTCTTAACCATTGGAGGGCTTTATGCCTTGCGGAAGAAAACGTAAGAGACGTAAAATCAGGACCCACAAAAGAAAAAAACTAAGAAAGCTCTTAAGACATAAGAAGAAAAGAATTTAATAAGCGATGCTTTTTTTAAGACGTCGAGCAACGTGGTGGTTTTTTCTAATTTTTGCTATTGCTTTCTGCGGAGCTAGTATTCCTCAAGAAGCCTTAGGCGCCTCAAATACTAAAAAGGCCTCATTAGCTTACTCTTATTATATGATGGGGCTTCTTTTTGACTTTGAAGGCCAGGTAGAAGAGGCTTTAAAGGAATACCAGAAAGCTGCAAAACTTGAGCCGGATAATTCTGAAATCCGACTAAGGATTGGAGCTGCCTATGCTAAACTTGGTAAAATCCCGGAAGCAATCGAAGAATTTAAGCTCGCCACTCAATTAAATCCTGATAATTTAGAATGCCATTTTCTTCTCGCCTTACTTTACACGACGGAAAGAAAAACGGACGATGCCGTTCATGAATATGAAATAGTCCTAAGAAAAGTCGCCGAGCGCGATCCTGAGAATATCCAAGTCCGGCATTATCTGGGTCAACTATATTTTCAGCAAAAGAAGCTTGATGAAGCCATAAAGCAATTCCAGGCCATATTAAGTGTTGACCCTAAAGATGTTGAGGCTTTATTTTTCTTGGCGTCTGCTTACGAAGAAAAAAAACAGCATAAAGAGGCGATCGCTACTTTTAAAAAGGCGCTGGAAATAGATCCAAAACATGGTAATAGCCTTAATTCCTTGGGCTATATATATGTCGAACAAGGGTATGATTTGGACGAGGCCATGGTTTTAATCAAGAAGGCGCTTGAGATCGATCCGGAAAACGGAGCATACATTGATAGTCTGGGTTGGGCATACTTCAAAAAAGGCATGACCCAAGAGGCGCTGGTAGAGTTAGAGCGGGCGGTAAAACTTTTCGAGGATCCGGTCATATATGATCATCTTGGGGATGTATATCTGAAATTAGGGGATAGCGACAAGGCCAAGGAGCAATGGAAGAGATCTTTGGAGCTTAAAGAAGAGCCGTCGGTTAAGGCAAAGTTAGAGAGGTTAGAAAGGTAGAGTAAGCTTGCTATGATTAAATGTAAGAACTATCCGGATAAGCAAATCAAAGAGTTAGAAGATAAAGCCCGCGATGTCAGAAGGCTGATTGTCAAGATGCTTGCTAAAGCTGGCTCGGGTCATCCCGGAGGCAGTCTCTCGTCTACAGATATAATGACGTGTTTGTATTTTTCTGTGCTTAGGCACGATCCTAAAAATCCTAATTGGTTGGATAGGGATAGGTTTCATTTATCCAAGGGTCATTGTTGTCCGGTGTGGTATGCGGTTTTGGCAAAAAGCGGTTATTTCTCTGT